>DAOUMH010000017.1:0-24854 GCA_034411815.1 Dehalococcoidales bacterium
ATTGATTGAGCAGTGGAGGCAGGAGTACAATCAGGTGCGTCCTCACAGCTCGCTTGGTTACCGGCCTCCTACTCCTGAGGCTAAGTTACCGGTAATCCTAACTTGAAGAGTGGTAACCTTTGTGGGGGCAGGTCAGTAAGGTCACCACTCCTGAACAAATAAGAGAGGCATATTTATACTGGGTTAATATACTACACCCAGACCGCATGCGTAATATGCCCGAACGTATACGCATTCAAGCCGAGGAAGACCTAAAAAGAATAAACAAAGCGTACGAGGTTTTATCAGATACAAGAAAAAGAGCACAATATGACATGACGGCATCTGGGGGCGTGGAGGCAGTAGTAGTAAATAGCTATGGAAAAACTAAGGTTAAAGGCAAACCAAAGCTTGAAATCTATCCGAAGACTATATTCTTTGATAAAGTGTTGCCGTATGTAAAGCAAAGAGGAAGTTTCTATATACGTAATGTAGGTGGTGATTACTCTAAGGTAATGATTTCAACTCCACCACAATGGGTGAAAATTATGCGGACAAAATCCTTATATCCAAATAGCAAGCTTCCGATGCAAGTCGATATAGAGGCTATTGCTATAGATTGGGGTAGGACTATTCGTTCGAAATTAAAAGTTAGACTAGACGAGATTGAAGCATCTGTTGAAATCAAACTCCGTACGCAAAAGAAAGACTAATAAGTTTGATATTTATGCCGTAATCAAAAATCTCTCCTTCCTTATCTTTTCCCACCCTACCTCCCTGGAATCCCCCTCTAACTCTCCCCTTACTAAGGGGAGAGGATGACTTTACGAACCGTATATCTTAGTTATGAGCTAATCTTTCCCTCCTTTGTAAGGAGGGATTAAGGGAGATTTGTCCCCGGCGGGGAGTAGCCCTTCTCTTCCGGGGAGGAGGCGTCAGCCCCTCTTTCTTTTTCTTCCCCCTTTAAAATCCCTCTCAATCTCCCTTTATCAAAGGAAGGGGGTTAGGGGGATGGATTTCTGAAGTGGGTTAAGATTACATAGAGGCAAAAATCTTGCTGAAGGCTCTTTTCTTTTGCTAACCGGTGTGGTAGAATGGGGCAGAATAGAAAAAGCCTTCTGGTGGTTAGAGCGGGGTGGAACCACCCGTTCCCATTTCGAACACGGAAGTGAAACGCTCCAGCGCAGACGATACTGAGGGGGTAACTCCTTGTGGAAAATAAGCCACTGCCAGGAGGCTTTGGAATTCCAAGGTAGGTTGGCTTTGGTTTTTGACCTTTGCCCCTGCTTACTTTATAATTGGGGTAAGAAGTAGTTCTAGGGAGAAAAGATGGCTAGCCGATTTGAGAAATTCTCGGAGCGAGCTCGTAGGGTTCTTACCCTGGCTCAGGAAGAAGCACAGCGCCTCGGCCACAGCTATATTGGCACAGAGCATATTCTGCTTGGTCTGGTGGAGGAGGAGGAAGGGGTAGCGGCTAAGGTTCTTGTTAATCTGGGTGTGAGCTTGACCAAGGCTCGCCAGGCAGTGGAGTTTATCATCGGGCGTGGTGAGAAGCCAAGCTCGGGTGAAGTCGGGCTTACCCCTAGAGCCAAGAAGGTCATTGAACTGGCCATAGATGAGGCACGTTACCTCGGCCATAATTATATTGGCACAGAGCATCTCCTGCTGGGCTTGCTGCGTGGGGGAGAGGGAGTGGAAGCCGGGGTATTGGAGAGCTTTGGTATTACCCTTGAGCGGGCGCGTGCTGAGACGGTTAATGTCATCAGTCAGGGAACGGCCAAACCCAGGGCTGCCCGTACTTCAAGCCGGACACCGGCTCTGGATCAGCTGGGTATTGACTTAACGGGGGCTGCCCGTGCCGGGAAGCTTGACCCGGTTATCGGTCGGGTGAAGGAGATTGACCGGGTGATTCAGATTCTCAGCCGTCGGACCAAGAACAACCCGGCTCTCATAGGGGAGCCAGGGGTGGGGAAAACGGCGATTGTGGAGGGCCTGGCTCACCGTGTCGCCGCTGGTGAGGTTCCTGAAACACTGGAGGGAAAGCGGATAATGACCCTGGATATGGGAGCGGTAGTAGCCGGGACCAAGTACAGGGGTGAGTTTGAGGAACGGCTGAAGAAGATTATTGATGAGATAAAGGCTGCGGGGAACTGCGTTCTCTTTATTGATGAGTTCCATACTATTGTTGGTGCCGGTGCTGCTGAGGGGGCTGTGGATGCGGCTAATCTGCTCAAACCCTCTCTGGCACGGGGCGAATTGCAGTGCATTGGAGCTACCACCTTGGATGATTACCGTAAGTATGTAGAGCGCGATGCTGCCCTAGAGCGCCGCTTCCAGCCTGTTTTGGTGGAGGAGCCTTCCGTAGAGGAAACACTGGAGATTTTACGCGGTGTTAAAGAGCGCTATGAGGAGCATCACAAGCTGACGATAAGTGATGAGTCATTGAGTTCAGCCGCTACCTTGGCTGCCAGGTATATACCCGACCGCTTTCTGCCTGACAAGGCTATCGACCTGGTTGATGAGGCGGCTTCGGCAGTAAGAATTAAACACAGGACTATACCCATCAGCTTAAAGGAAGCCAAGCAGGTTGAAGATAGTGTCCGCAAGGATAAAGACGCTGCTATGGCTACCCAGCAGTATGATTATGCCGCTGAGTTGCGCCAGCGGGAGCTTCAGATTGAAGGGAAGATAAAGGAAATGGAGGAGGAGTGGCAGTCTGAGCAGGAGCAGGCAAAGCCGGTGGTGACTGCCGAAAATATTGCTGAGGTGGTCAGCATGTGGACGGGGATTCCGGTGGTGCAGTTGAGCGGTGATGAGACCAGCCGCCTGCTCAATATGGAGGAGGTTCTGCATAAGCGCATCATCGGTCAGGATGAGGCGATTAATACCATTGCTAAGGCGGTGAGGCGGGCCCGGGCTGGGCTCAAGGACCCGAGGCGTCCTATAGGCAACTTTATCTTTCTCGGCCCAACCGGCGTCGGTAAGACAGAGCTGGTCAGGGCATTGGCTGAGTTTATGTTTGGCAGTGAAGACACGCTGGTCAGACTTGATATGTCTGAGTTTATGGAGAAATTTGCCGTATCACGACTGGTTGGAGCCCCGCCGGGATATGTTGGCTATGATGAGGGTGGACAATTAACCGAGGCCGTCAGGCGTAAGTCATACTGTGTCATACTCCTTGATGAGATTGAGAAGGCTCACCCTGATGTGTTTAATATATTGCTCCAGATATTTGATGACGGCCATCTGACTGATGCCAAGGGTCGTCGGGTTGATTTCCGCAATAGCATTATCGTTATGACCAGCAATGTGGGTGCTGAGCTTATCAGGAAGGGCACTACTATTGGCTTTGCTACTCAGGATGAGACCAAGTCCAAGCAGGACTCCTACGAGCGGATGAAGGAGAAGTTGCTTGGTGAGTTAAAGAAGACCTTCCGTCCCGAGTTTCTCAATCGTGTTGACGGCGTGGTTGTATTCCATCCTCTCGCCAAGGAGCATATCCGTAAGATAGTTGATTTGATGCTGGTTTCGGTGACCAAACAGCTGGCTGAGAAGGAGATAAAGCTGGAGGTAACCGATGTCGCTAAGGACTTTCTGGGCGAGAAGGGTTATGACGAGGTCTTCGGGGCTCGGCCCCTGCGCCGGGTGATTCAGGATATGGTTGAGGACAAGCTCTCGGAGGATTTGCTCCGTGGCGAGTTCGAGTCTGGGGATACCGTCGTGGTTGACCTGGAGGGGGGGGAGATTGTGGTGCACCCAGCGGTCGTAGGCGCACTGCTGGGGGATGATAAGGGGTAGGTTCTCAGGCATAGATAAGCTAGTGAGTTGTAGATAGGGTGGGGAAACCGAGATAAATGAATTTGCCACCCTTTTATTTTTGCTAAAAACAGGCTGGTAGGGATAAGGAGGCAACTGGTAATATGCAGGTGTCTTGGGGACAGGCGGCACTGATTGGCGGTGTCGGTTTCGGTATGGTCTTTGCCTTGCTAGTTGTTTTGGCTGTAGTCATATGGCTAACAGGTCTGATAACTGATAAGATCAGCAGTGGTAAAGGTGAAACTGCTGGCAGAAAGAAGGGAGGTTAGAAGTTGGCACAGGAAATCATAGAGGTTCCGCTGACAGGTAAGATTATTGGTGTAAATGTCAAGCCGGGGGATGAGGTTAAGGAGGGAGATACACTCTGCTTGCTGGAATCAATGAAGATGGAGAACCCTATATTGGCTCCAGTGGATGGCATTGTTACCGAGGTGAAGGTTGAGGTTGAGCAGGTTGTTAAACCTGGCGGTATAATCGCTATTATTGAATACTAGAGGACTGACGGATAGTGTTCGGTCTTTTTGAAACCGGTTTTCTGTTTTTTGATTGGCGCTGCGCCTTAATGCTCCTTATCGGAGGGGCTCTAATCTACTTGGGAATTAGCAAGAAGATGGAGCCTCTTTTGCTTGTGCCCATAGGCTTTGGCATCCTTTTGGTTAACCTTCCCCTCGGCGGCTTGATGGACTATGAGCTCCAGATAACAAACACGGCAGAAGTCCCGGGTAAGGTTATCAGTATAGAGGTGGACGGAACCAGTCGGATTGGTGAGGGCGATGTTGTTTTACAGTTAGATTCGGGGGAGGTGCTGGCTCCAGTCTATGGCAGGCTTAAAGAGGTTAAGGTCTCACCGGGTCAGGCGGTTGAGCCTGGGGATGTGTTGGCAGTAATGATAACCACGGCACAGACCCCCTTGTCGACGGAGCCGGTGGGTTTACTTTCCAAGATATTTGCCTATGGTATTATGTGGCAGGTAATACCACCCCTCATCTTCCTCTGCCTCGGGGCGTTAACCGACTTTGGTCCGATGATAGCTAACCCCAAGACCCTGTTGCTCGGTGCTGCTGCCCAGTTTGGTGTCTATTTTGCCTTTTTTGCTGCCCTGTCCACCAATTTATTTGTGCCGGACGGGTTTAGTATTGCCGAGGCGGCTTCTATAGGGATAATCGGTGGGGCTGAGGGGCCGACTACAATCTATGTTACCTCTATCCTTGCCCCTCATATAATCGGGGCTACTGCTGTAGCTTGCTATACCTATATGGCACTGGTGCCTATCATTCAGCCCCCGATAATAAAGTTGCTCACCACCAAGAAAGAGCGGGCTATATATATGAAGCCCCAATTGCGTGAGGTCTCGGTGCGGGAGAAGATATTGTTCCCCATAATCGCATCGGTGATTGTCATATTATTTGTTCCCATGTCAGCCCCGCTTATCGGTATGTTTATGGTGGGGAATCTGTTTACGACCTGTGGTGTCACCGAGAGGCTTAGCAAGACGGCACAGACTGCGTTCATAGACATCCTGACCATATTCCTTACGCTGTGTATAGGGGCTACCCTTACAGCTGATAACTTCCTTCAGCCGAAGACCTTGATGGTTCTGGGTCTGGGGGTGGTGGCATTTGCTACGGCTACTATGGCTGGTGTCCTGATGGCTAAGCTGATGAACCTTTTTTCTAAAGAGAAGATTAATCCGATGATAGGGGCTGCCGGGGTATCGGCGGTGCCTATGTCAGCCAGGGTGGTGCAGGTGATGGGGCAGAAGGAAAACCCCAGAAACTTCCTTCTGATGCATGCCATGGGGCCTAATGTGGCCGGGGCTATTGGGGCCGCTATTGCCGGTGGCGTATTCCTGGGTATGGTGGGCTGAAACAGGTATTTGGCTTCAGCCTGAACTCCTTCCTAATTTGCTGACCCTTGCATTACTACCTGAAATCGGCTAAAGTCAGTGCATGAATAAATCTGGCAGCAGGACCATATTTGTCTGCCAGCAGTGTGGCAAGGAGAGCCTTAAATGGCTGGGGCGCTGCCCGAATTGCCAGCAGTGGAACACCTTTGTCGAGACGACGGTAGCTGCTCCGGTTGCTTCCCCTCGTTCTGCTTCACTGGTCAAACCACCCCAGGAGCTGTCTCAGGTTGCGATTGAGGCGGCAGACCGTTTTTCTCTCCCCCTGACCGAGTTCAACCGGGTGCTGGGTGGGGGGTTGGTGTCTGGTTCTCTGGTGCTCATTGGTGGTGACCCTGGCATTGGCAAATCAACCCTTCTGCTTCAGGTTTCGGCTCAGGTAGCCGAGGCCAGGGGCAGGGTGGTTTATGTCTCCGGTGAGGAGGCGGTGCATCAGATTAAGCTCAGGTCGGGGCGTCTGGGGGTAAAGGGTGAGAATCTCTACATTATGGCTGAGACTGACCTGCAGGTTATCCTGGACCAGATTGAGCAGCTACAACCCGGTCTGGTGGTTATAGACTCCATTCAGACTGTTTGCCTCCCTGAGCTGGATGCGGCACCGGGGAGCATAACTCAGGTGCGGGAATGTACCCTTCGGCTTATGCGCTGGGCAAAGTCCAGCGCCGTGCCTATCTTCATTACCGGTCATGTAACCAAGGACGGTGCTATTGCCGGCCCCAGGGTTCTGGAGCACATTGTTGATGTGGTTCTCTACATTGAGGGTGAGCCTTTCAGTGCTTATCGGTTACTGCGCTGCGTAAAAAACCGCTATGGCTCTACTAATGAGGTGGGTGTATTTGAGATGAAGGAGCAGGGCCTGATTGAGGTTGATAATCCGTCACAGGTGTTCCTGTCCCAGCGGCAGGGTGAGACTATAGGTTCAGCGGTGGTGCCTACTCTTGAGGGTAGCCGACCATTGCTGGTAGAGATTCAAGCCCTGACCAACCCCACCAGCTTTGGCTTGCCACGGCGCACTGCCAATGGGGTTGACTTCGGGCGGTTGCTGATGCTCACTGCCGTGCTGTCCCGGCGGGTCGGCTTGAAGCTGGGGAATCAGGATATTATAGCCAATGTTACCGGCGGGTTTAAGGTCGGGGAGCCGGCAGCCGACCTTGGTATTGCCTTGGCTATTGCCTCCAACTTCCGTGATGCGGGGGTTGACCCACAGCTGGTGGTGGTAGGTGAGGTGGGGTTGAGCGGTGAACTGAGGGCTGTTTCTCAGCTGGACAGGCGGGTGAGTGAGGCAGCCAGATTAGGTTTCAAGCGCTGTCTGGTGCCTAAAGCCGGGGCCAGAATTAGCCCGGCTCCGAAGAACATTGAGCTTATACCGGTCGGCACCCTGAGGGAGGCGGTGGGGGTGGGGCTGGTCAGAAGCAAGGCAAGAGGCAAATCTGGTGAAGATTAAGCATTATTGAGGGGTCTAATTGAGGTATGTGGCAGTCATTCAGAGAATATGCCCTTGCTGTGTTGAAATGGTGGTGGGTTTTGGTGATGGGTGGCATTGCTTCGGTGGTGGGGCTAATTGTTGGTAATATACGAGGACTAGCTATTCCAATTTGGGTATGGGTTGTCATCGGGCTTCCGGGATTGTTGATTGCTCAATTTATGGCTTTCCACAACCTCAAACTTCAGAGAGATAAACTAGAGAGTCAACTGGATGATAAATACCGGAGACATTTAATAAAGGATACTCTTGGGCGATTCTTAAGTGAAGGATTACAGCTTCAAAAGCAATGTGCCGACGAAAATAAAGATCCTCCGAATAAAGAAGCTTATGATTGGGCAGCTAGGGTTGAAGAGTATCTGAGTGGGCAACTTGGGTGCTCATATGTTTCTAGGTTTCGTAGTAGTGCGGGACTGCCTATGGTAGCTGCTTCAATTTTCTCGATACCCCATTGTAATTTGTGGGGCGGGATACATACACGACTATCCCGTCTTGGGGAGTTTATCCGCGAGATTCCAGATTAAATGCCTTTGCTAGCTGACTATCGGTATAACACAGATGAACCTTAGAACCTCATCTCCGTTATTAACAAAGCAGTGGTGCTCATCAGGCGGGACAAAGATGACGCTGTCCTTGGCTATCTGAGTTTCTCCCTGCTCGCTTATCACCACCCCCCGACCAGAGAGAACAAACACCTCGTGTTCCCAGTTGTGAGAATGATACGGGGTTGAGCTCCCGGGTTCAACCTCAAAGACGCGCATACAGAAGTTTGGTGCCCCGTCATCGGCGTTAATAACCTCACGCTTGACCACCCCGGGTTTTTCCTTGATGGGCTCGGTATCAAGGTAATTACCTATTTTCATCGTCGGCATCCTTGCTTTTGTTGTCCTTCTCGTATCGGGCAACGGCTTTAGTTTTTATTCCGCCCCTTTCCCTGTAATCAGCCTCTACTGCTATTGAAATGGGCTGTAACAATTGCACTAAATCCTGGAGGATGTGATTTACGGCATGCTCCTGCAATATCCCCACATTCCGATAGGAGGTCAGGTAGTACTTCAGGGACTTGAGCTCGACCAGGGAATGATGGGGGATATAGCGTATTGCCAGCCGGGCGAAGTCAGGCAGGCCGGTCCAGGGACAGACAAATGTAAACTCGTCTGTCTCATAGACTATCTCGGTTGCCGAGCGGGGATAGTCAAAGGGGGTAACCTCAAGCACGGCAACATCAATAGCGTCTTTCTGATGGATATCAAAACGCCGTGAGGTATACTTATCTGCTTCCATATTTATGTTTCCTGCCCACCCGTTTGCCGGACTACTTAGGCTATTTTAGCGCTATTTGGGATTCGGGGCGAGTATGCAAAAGCCGTCTGGTGGACAGTTCCCTGTGGTAAAACTTGTGGGGTGAGGTTGATAAACAGTCTAAATATGTGTAAACTCGACTTAATCTGGATTAGGTGATAGATGGACTCGGACGTAGAGATGAGCGGTCAGCAAGGGGTGGGGGCGGTTATTGTGGCAGCGGGCTCAAGCAGGCGGATGGGTGGGCTTAACAAGATGTCAGCTCTATTGGGTGGCAGACCTGTTCTGGCCAGGGTGATTGATGCCTTTCAGGGGTGCAGTTCTGTTGAGCGGATTGTCGTTGTCGTGAGCGAGCCGGATCTTGAGCCGAGCCGACGGCTGGTGGCCAAGCAGGGGTGGCCCAAGGTAAACGGTGTTTGCGTCGGTGGCAGGCGGCGGCAGGATTCGGTGCTGGCTGGGCTCGGTCAGCTCGGTCAGTGTGGTTGGGTGGTAATCCATGACGGAGCCCGGCCGCTGGTAACAGGGGGACTGATTGAGGACGGGCTGAAGGCGGCTACCGAAACAGGGGCTGCGGTAGCTGCGGTGCCGGTTACCGATACCATTAAGGTAGCTGGGGATGATCACTTCGTCCAGGAGACCCTGCCGCGGCAATATCTGTGGGCGGTGCAGACGCCACAGGTCTTTCGTTTTGATATAATAGTTGGGGCTTATCGTCAGGCAGGGCAGGAAGTGACCGATGATGCCATGCTGGTGGAGCAGTCGGGCTACAGGGTTAAGCTCTATATGGGCTCTTATGATAATATAAAGATAACCACTCCTGGTGACCTGGTTTTGGCTGAGGCCTTGTGGCAGAGATATGAAGGGTAAGATGCGTGTTGGTATAGGCTATGATGTCCACCGTCTGACTTCGGGGCGTGGGCTGGTGCTGGGGGGGGTGGAGATACCCTTTGATAAGGGGCTTAGTGGCTGGAGCGATGCTGATGTGTTGACTCATGCCGTTATAGATGCCCTGCTGGGGGCGGCAGCCCTGGGGGATATAGGTAGCCATTTCCCGGCCGGTGCCCCGGAGTATAAGGATATTTCCAGCTTGATTTTGCTTGAAAGGGTGGGGAGGGAACTGGCAGAAAATGGTTGGTTGATTGGCAATGTTGATGCTACCATTCTGGCCGAGCAACCCAGGCTTGAAGGTTTTATTGAAGGGATGCGGAAGAAGCTCGGCCAGGCACTGGGCATCACCTCTGGTCAGGTAGGGGTGAAGGCCAAGACCTCAGAGCAGCTTGGTTTTGTGGGCCGGGGTGAGGGAATAGCTGCCTGTGCCGTAGCTCTGTTGGAAGGCGATTCGGTTTGAGGAATATGGTAAGGAAAATAGATAATACAATCCCCTTTCCTGGGGTGCTGAGCTGCGCCTGTCTCTCGCCCCGTCTTACGGGGCGTGGAGGGAAAAGTTCAGTCTGGGAAGGAGATTAATTTTAATGTCACTTATCACTAGTATTAGAAGGGATATCAGGGCTGCTTTTGAGCGTGACCCGGCGGCTACCAGCACTGTTGAGGTGCTTCTCGCCTACCCCGGATTTCATGCCCGCCAGTTTCATCGGTTGGCTCATACCCTGTTTCGGTGGCGTATTCCGGTTCTACCCCGCTTGGTGTCTCATATCAGCCGATTTCTTACCGGGGTAGAGATACACCCCGGGGCTAAAATCGGGGAGGGACTCCTGATTGACCACGGTATGGGGGTGGTCATTGGTGAGACCGTGGAGATTGGTGATGATGTTACCCTGTATCAGGATGTAACCTTGGGCGGCACCAGCCACCAGCGAGCAAAGCGCCACCCTACACTGGGTAATAATGTGGTCGTTGGTGTCGGAGCTCAGATTATTGGTAATATTACCATAGGTGATAACACCAAGGTCGGTGCCGGTTCGGTGGTGGTAACCTCGGTGCCGGCTAATGCTACTGTGGTTGGAGTACCGGGACGGGTGGTGGAAATCAGGAACCCTGATACTGATACCGTGGAGAAGTTGCCTGACCCTATCGGGGAGAAGCTGGATAATTTAGAGAGGCGGCTGGTTGAGCTGGAGCAGCGCCTGGCTAAGTATGGAAGGAAGCAGAGATGAAGGTATTTAATACCATTTCCCGGCAGGAGGAGGAATTCCTGCCCCAGGGTGATGAAGTTAAGATGTATGTCTGCGGGGTTACCCCCTATAGTGATTGCCATATAGGTCACGCTATGAGCTATGTCATATTTGATGTTATCAGGCGCTATCTCCAGCTTCGTGGCTACAGGGTGAAGTATGTTCAGAACATGACTGATATTGATGATAAGATTATAGACCGGGCCAACCAGCTTGGCATCTCCACCCGCGAACTGGCTGAGAAATATATTGAGAGCTATTTTGAGGATATGGATGCCTTGAACATCGGTCGGGCCGACATTTACCCCAGGGCGACTGGGGAGATACCGAAAATCATTGAGGTGATACATGGTTTGGTGGATAAGGGGTATGCCTATGCGGCTCAGGGAAGCGTCTATTTTCGGGTAGGTAGTGTACCCGATTACGGAAAATTGTCTCGCCGCAGTCTGGAGTCTATGAGGGCAGGTGAGGGCGCGTTGGGCAGCGATAGCAAGGAAAGCCCTATGGATTTTGCTCTGTGGAAGGCATCCAAGCCTGGCGAGCCGTCTTGGGATAGCCCGTGGGGTCAGGGCAGGCCGGGCTGGCATATAGAGTGTAGCGCCATGTCTCTGAAATACCTAGGGGATACTATTGATATCCACGGTGGCGGGCAGGACTTGGTCTTCCCTCATCATGAAAATGAGATAGCCCAGTCGGAGAGCTTTACCGGTGCCAAGCCGTTTGTTAGGTACTGGCTGCACAATGGCTTGCTGCAGATGGGTGAGGATAAAATGAGCAAGTCGCTGGGCAACCTGATAACGGTAAAGGAGGCCCTGGAGAGGTATAGTGCTGATGCCATTCGTATCTTTATCCTCAGCTCTCACTACCGCAGCCCGCTCACCTATTCTGAGGAGTCACTGGAGGCAGCAGAGAAAGGGGCTGACCGGCTGCGTCAGGCGGTTCATACCCAGGGCAAGGGTGAGAAGACCGCTGGGAAAATAGATACTGAGGCTTACCAGAAGAGATTTTTTGAGGCTATGGATGATGATTTCAATACGGCTCAGGCTGTAGCTACCCTCTTTGAGTTAGCCAGGGAGGTTAACCGGGCTGGCGAGGCCGGGCTTAGCGCTGGAGACGGGCGACAGTTATTGCTGAATCTGGCCGGTATACTGGGTTTGACCCTCAAACCGTTGGAGACACCATTCCTTGATGCCGGGCCGTTGGTGGAGCTCCTGATTGCTACTCGTAACCGGTTGCGGGAAGCCCGGCAGTGGCAGCTTGCTGACGAGGTTCGGGCTAAATTGACCGAGCTGGGTATAGTCCTTGAGGACACCTCTGATGGGACGGTTTGGAAGCTGAAGAGGTAGCTTTTGATTTGGGGTAGTGATGGGATATAATAGTGCTTTTAGGGAGGTAGAGAAGTGATTGTTACCACTGTTATGGGGGTTAAGGGACAGGAAGTTACCAGAACTATAGGATTGGTTAAGGGCAGCACTATTCGGAAAATGCATCTGGGCAAGGATATCATAGCTGGGTTGAGGGGTGTGGTGGGTGGTGAGATAACCGAGTATACCAAGATAATGGCTGAAGCCAGAGAGGAAGCTATCAAGAGGATGGTAGAGGAGGCTGAGCGGAAGGGGGCTAATGCTGTAATCGGTATGAGGATGGGCACCTCAATAGTAATGCAGAATGCGGCTGAGGTTTTTGCTTATGGGACCGCTGTGGTGCTGGAGTAGCAGGTACTGGCATTAACTGCCTCCTGTTTGGGTTGAAAACCCTGTCTATGGATGGGGGAGTGTCGGAACTGGCAGACGAGCATGACTTAGGATCATGTGCCGCAAGGCGTGGGGGTTCAAATCCCCCCTTCCCCACCACTTGCAAAAAGTAACAAAAGTTGTTATCCTGTATGTGCCGCTAGAGGTGATTGTGTATTATGGCGTTAGAAGTCTCAATACGTGAAGGTGAAACCCAAGAGGCCTTATTGAAGCGCTTCCAGAGGGTGGTGCAGATGGATGGGATACTGCGTGAGGTGAAGTCCCATCGTTATTTCCTCTCTAAGAGGGAGACTGCACGCTTGAAGGCAAAGAAGAATGCCAGACGGAGGCGACTCGGGAGGTAGTGGTGGATGGGGCTAGGAAGTACCTGCTTTCATAACCCTTCTACGATTCGGTACATATTCTTGTAGGCTTTCCCGAAATCGGGGTAGTCTTTTTCCAGCCTATTTTTCAGGGTATTCATCCTTTTAACCAGTTCCTGGTTGTTTTTGGCTTGTACCAGGTTGGCCCATGCCCTTGATTTTTCTTGAAACAGTCTCTCTACCTCTGCAATACCGGGTAAGCTGGTCTGCACGGAGGCGTAAAACTCCGGATCCTCTGAAATGACACTCCCTGCCAGCGTCAGTAATACTTTGTAGGTGCTTCCGCTTATTGCGTCCGCCTGTTTTAACCTGCCGAGGTTTACCAGTGTATCTGCCGAGACTATGGCGATGAAGTGCGAGAGCCCGAGAATGATTGTCATCATCTCGTCGTGCTCATGAGGGCTCATCATGGTGACTCTAGCCCCCCGGGCTTCCAGGTACCCCCTGGTTTTTTGGGCGAGGGCTCTCTCATCATTGTTGGTAGGTGTCAGAACAAAGTTCCTGTTGGTGATGTCACTGGCCCCGGGGCCAAACATCGGGTGGATACCCAGTATGGAGCCTTTTATGTATTTGTGCATTATCTCCACGGGATGAGCCTTGATGGATGTAATATCTGCGATAACCTGTCCTGGATGTGTGTAGGGGCCGACCTGTTTGACAACGCTTTCGAACTCGCTTATGGGCACCGAGAGCAGAACTACATCGGCACTTTTAACTGCCTCAGCATTGGAAGCCGTTTCAACCCTCAACTGTTTCTTGGCGTCCAGTAACTTCTCCTCGTTTCTTCCGGTTATTACCACTTTTTTGCCGTCTTGAAGCAAAAAACTGGCAAACCATCGCCCCATCTTCCCTGAACCGCCGATTATTGCTACCTTCATAATCTTGTTCCTTTGGCTCACTTTGCTTTAGGATATGACCCCAAGACCTTTACGAAGATAGAGGAGTTTCTCAGGTGCTCTAAAACCTCTTGAGGTGCCTTATCTTCGTGATGTCCCTCAAAGTCTAGATAAAAGTTATATTCCCAGGGTCTTTGCCTCGTTGGTCTGGACTCAATCTTGGTCAGATTTATATTTTTTGACGCCAGCTCTTTGAGGAATTCGTGCAGTGAGCCGGGTTTGTGCCTTACCGAGAAAACTATGGATGTTTTATCGTTCCCTGATGGCGGTGAATCCTGCTTGGCTAGAATAAAAAACCTGGTGAAGTTGTTCGGATTGTCCTCTATTTCTCTGGATATAATCTCCATCCCGTAGATTTCGGCAGCTCTGGCGCTGGCAATGGCGGCGCCATCTGTTATCCCCTTCTCCTTTATCATTTTTACGCTGCCGGCGGTATTGTAGGTCGGGATTAGTTCACAGCCTAGATGCTTCAAGAAGGCCTGGCACTGACCCAGAGCCTGGGGGTGGGAGTAGACCCTTTTTATCAAGTCCAGTCTTGTACCCGGGCTGGCTATCAGGCAGTGTACAACCCTGAGTTCCACCTCGCCGCACACCTTGAGGCTTGAGTCCAGGAGCAGGTCATATGCTTGGCTTACGCTTCCCTCCAGCGAGTTCTCTATGGGGACAACCCCGAACTGTACTTCTTCCTTTTCTACAGCCTTGAAGACATCATCCAGATTCTCGCAGGGCTTGACCTGAACCGAGGTCCCGAAGAAGTTGAAGGCTGCTTCCTCACCGTATGCCCCTCTTTCTCCCTGGAAGGCGACTATTATACCCTGCACGCTCTTGGATACCCTGACTATCTGTCGGTAGATGTTCTCTATGGCTTCATAGTTTAGGTTATCTTCCTGGGCAATGTGCCTCACATTTTTCAGGACCTTCCTTTCTCTCGCTACGTCCTCGATTTGTTTCCCTGCTTTCCTTTTCTCCCTGCCTACTTCCTCAGCGATTCGCACCCTCTCGACTATGAGCCGGACTATTTTGCTGTCAATCTCATCTACTTTCTTTCTCAGGTCTTCCAGACTCATTTTATTACCCTCGGGATAAGCCCTGCCAGCATGGCGCAGTCGCAGAGGGTTATTGCTATCATTGATTCTACAACAACCACCGCTCTAGGCACGATGCAGACATCGTGCCTGCCCCTGATCTGTAGGCTGGTGCTCTCCATATTTTTGATGTTAACCGTTCCTTGGCTTCTGGCTATAGATGCTGTTGGCTTGACGGCGACCTTGACCACTATCGGCATACCATTGCTTATTCCACCCAGTATACCGCCGGCGTTGTTGGTTGCGGTAGCTATTTTACCATCTCTGATGATGAACGGGTCATTATTCTCTGAGCCTCTCTTCCCGGCGACCGAGAAGCCCGAGCCGAACTCGACCCCCTTGACTGCTGGGATGGCAAAAAGGGCTTTAGCCAGTTTCCCCTCCAGTGTATCGAAGACCGGTTCTCCTAGACCGGCAGGGGCGTTAAGCGCTATGCCCTCTATGATACCGCCAACGCTGTCCCCCTCTTTACCGGCTTTATCGATGGTTCTGGCCATCTCTTCGGCGGCTTTCAGGTCGGCGCACCTTAGTGGGTTTTGGTCGACATTTCCTTTTATTTCGTCAATCCCCTTTGGTTCGGCCTTTATCCCCCCTATTTCAATGGTATGAGCCAGAATTCCAATGCCGATAAGATTAAGTAATTTCCTGGCAACTGCTCCCGCCATTACCAGGGCGGCAGTGATTCTTCCTGAGAATCTGCCCCCACCCCTGAAATCGTTAAACCCTCCATATTTCATAAAGGCGGTATAGTCGGCGTGGCCCGGTCTGGGCAGGAACCTCATTTTTTCATATTCACTTGAATCTATGTCCCTATTCCATATTAACAGGCAGACGGGGGCACCGGTGGTGTGTCCGTTGAAGATACCGGAGAGGATTTCCACCTTGTCTTGCTCGGCTCTCGCCGTGGATATTGTGCCTACCCCCGGTTTTCTTTTATCTACTTCCCTCTGGATATCCGCCTCGGTGATGGGTAGTCCGGCGGGGCAGCCATCTATAATTATTCCCACGCATTTACCGTGGCTTTCACCGAAGCTGGTTATGGTGAACAGCTTGCCCAGGCTATTTCTCATCTGTCTTTACCTCACCCCCTATACTTTTTAGTGTATCCCAGAACTCGGGATATGTCTTGGAGACGCATTCGGCATCGTCTATTATTGTTCCCCCGGCAACTGCGCCGAGCAGGCTGAAAGCCATGGCGATTCGGTGGTCTTCGCTGGTATCTATGACTGAGCCCTTCGGTTCGGAGCCGGCGATGGTCAGCTTATTGCTCTCTTCTATGACTTTTATACCCATCTTCTCCAGCCCTGCTTTGAGAGTAGAAACCCTGTTTGATTCCTTCAGCCTTGCCCTCTCTATCCCGGTAAGCTCGCTCACCCCATCTGCCGTTGCTGCCAGTACCGCCATCGTTGGCAGAAGGTCTATGCAGTTGGACAAATCAGCCCTTAGACTACTTAATCCTGAGCTTTTCACCACCGCCGAGTTCTTGTTGACCGTAACCGAAGCCCCCATATCTCTTAGGAAGTCTAATATTGCCTTGTCACCTTGTAAACTTTCTGGGTTCAGGTTTGTGACTTCCACTTCGTCGGACAGGGCTCCCAGAGCCAGGAAGTACGAGGCTGATGACCAATCCCCCTCCACGTGGTATCTGGTTGGCTGGTAGGTTTGCTTTGATATTTCAAATTGCCTGAGGTCTCTGGAGGTCTTTACTTCTATTCCGAACATCTTGAGGCACTCTATGGTCATCAGGATAAAGGGCTGTGATTCCAGTGGGGTAGTCAGCCTGATTGTCATTCCCTCTTCAGCAAATGGGGATATTAGCAGTAAAGCCGATACAAACTGAGAGCTTACATTGCCAGGTAGTTCGGTGGTTCCACCTTTTAGTCTGCCGCCTTCAACAATGACCGGTGGTAGCTCACCCTGGCAGGAGCAATCTACTCCCAGTTGCCTGAGTGCCTGGATCAAGGGCTTTACCGGCCTCTTGGCGAGGGAAGGCCCGGAACGGAGTTGGCACCTCCCCGGGATTAGAGAGCAGATAGCGGTCATAAATCTTAGTGTCGCTGCTGATTCATTACAGAATAGGTCTGTATATGGTTCATGGAGGTTACCACCTGTGACCTGCCAGGAATCCTGTTCTTTCCGGACATAGATTCCAACCTGGCTTAGCACATTTATAGCAGCTTCGGTGTCGTCAGAGCTTAAGGGGTTTATTATCTCACTTCTGCCTTTGGCTAGGGCAGCACTCATCAACCCCCGGATGGTATAGCTTTTTGAGGGAGGAGCTATTACCCTGCCGGTTATTTTACTTTTAGAAATTGAAGCCTTCATCGTCTTTTAGTTTCCCTATTATTTGCGTAGCAACGGCGTTGATATCCAGTCTTGAGGTGTCTATGGTAATATCGGCGGCTCGTTCATAGAAGGGCTTTCTGACTTTCAAAAGCTCTCGGATGGCTTGGGCAGGGTTTTCTACTTCCAGCAGAGGCCTTTGTCCCTCCTCGCTGGCTACCCGCTTCAGGATTACCCTTGGGGATGCGGTAAGATAAACCATCCTGGACGCTGCCCTCAGTCGGTCGATATTTATCTGGTTCAAGACTACCCCTCCCCCGCAGGCGATAACCAGATTTTTACTCCCTGAGACTTCTTTAACTACCTCAATCTCAAGCTCCCTGAAGGCTGTTTCACCTTCCTGTCGGAATATGTCAGGTATGGACTTTCTTGCCTTCAGCTCGATTAACAGGTCCAGTTCGACGAACTTCCTGTCCAACTTTTTAGCCAGAGCTCCACCGACTGCGGTTTTACCGGTTCCCATGAAACCTATTAGAGCGATATTAGTTTTCATTCTTTTCCAACTTTTTAATAGCCTCTTCTCTCATTAGCCCGACGGGGGCTTTCTGACCAGTCCACAGTTCAAAGGCTAAAGCCCCCTGCCAGACTAGCATATCAAGCCCGCTTATGGTTTTGGCTCCAGCCGCCTCAGCCTCTCTCAGCAATCTGGTTTTAACCGGGTTGTAGACGGCATCAAAGACGGTAAGACTGGAGGTGAGCAGGTTGGGGGTAACCGGGGTTTCGTCCATATTGGGGGTCATGCCCACACTGGTGGCATTAACCAGAATATCGGCTTTGTCCAGGGCTCTTACCAGGTTTTCCTTGTTCATTTCCGAGGCTTCAACCTCCGTGGTAAAAATCTGCGAGATTCGGCTCGCCAGCTCCTTCGCCCATTCCAGTTCCAGCAGCCTGTTGAGGATAACTAGATGGGCGTTCCTGTCTGCCAGGGTAAAGGAGATTGCCCTGGAGGCCCCGCCGGCTCCCAGGATGACCGCATTTTTCTCTGCTGGCTCAATCCCCCTTTCCAGTAAAACCTGGAGAAATCCGGCACCATCGGTATTATAGCCTCTCAGAACCCCGTCATCGTTCACTATGGTGTTGACGGCACCTATCTTTTCTGCCAGGGGGTCCAGCTCGTCTAGGAACTGGATGACGGCAACCTTGTGCGGGATGGTGACATTGAGTCCCCTTATATTCAGGGCTCTCATACCTTCAATTGCTTTGCCCAGCGCTTGCCCCTTCACCCTGAAGGGAACATATAGATAATCTATCCCGGCTTCTCTAAAGGCGGCGTTGTGCATTGCCGGCGACATCGTGTGCCCTACAGGGTCGCCTATAAGCCCGCATAGCCTTGTTTTGCCTGATATAGTCTTGTTTCTCATTCTGCCATCATCTCGTAGAGTTTCCTTAGACTGCTGATTGATATTTGCCCCTGGGCAGACTCCTTGCCCTTCTCGATTGAGGCATAGGTAAAGTCGCCGCCAGCTAGTGGACAGAGAACCCGGCTGGTGAGTCCTGAAGGACCCATAGCGAACGAAACTACTTTTATTTTGGGGAACTTAGTGATGAGCTGCAGGGCGGTTAGGTTGTCCTCAAGGCTTTGGGCGGTGGTAATCACCTTGCATATATCAGCCCCCGCTTTTAATTGCCTTCTGATTATCTCCTCCATCTTGTTGATGGGAAGCGTTTTCTCCAGATCATGAAAGGAGAGGAGGCACTTGGTTCTTTTCTTAATGAATGGTACGATTTTCGCCAGGTTCCTTGTCCTGAGCTCAATATCAATTATATCAGCCCCCAACTCAATTGCTTGGAGTAGCTCCTCTACTCGCCTTGCCTCGCTTCCTTGCCATTTTCCCCCCTCGTCAGCACTTCGGTTACAGGCTATCCAGGGGTGATCAAGCTGCTTAGCCAGTTCTTGCCAGCCATCACCGATGAGGTCTATTCTAACCTCAAATAGGTCGGCGAACGGCTTGACCTCATTTACTGCTTGAAGGTCATTGTTTACGATTACGGCGCAGATTCTAGGTTTATTCATTCTAATCAACCAGAGCCTTTTCTACCTGAGAAAGGCTTACTTCATCGGTAATAAATACATTTCCTATTGTTTTGGGCAAGATAAATCTCGGCTTACCCTGTAAAACCTTCTTATCGTGTTTCATAGCCTGAATCAGCTTCTCTAATTGGAGGCTCGGGATTTCTGTTGGCAGACCGGTTCTGGCTATGATGTCCTTTAGTCTGGTTACCTCGTTTTTATCAAGTATGTCTAGCCTGTTGGAGATTCTGGCTGCTGCCAGCATCCCGATTGCGACTGCCTCACCGTGCTGGACATTGAAATCCGAGACTGTTTCAATGGCGTGTCCTACCGTATGACCGTAGTTCAGGATACCTCGCAGGCCTAAATCCTTCTCGTCCTTCTCGACTATTTTAGCCTTAATTCTGGAAGACTTGTAGACGATTCCCTCCAGCACCCCCTCGTCAAGCGATTTTATCTGGTCAAGATTATCCTCAAGATAGGTGAAGAACTCCTTGTCTCCAATCACGGCGTATTTTATAACCTCGGCTAGTCCGTTGGTAAACTCTCTGGTGGGTAGGGTTCTCAGTGTTGTGATGTCTGATATCACTAGTCTCGGCTGGTAGAAGGCCCCGATTTTATTTTTTAGCTGGCCGTGGTTTACTGCCACCTTGCCCCCGATACTGCTATCAACCTGGGCTAGTAGGGTCGTCGGGATTTGCACCAGCGGTACGCCCCGCAGGTAGGTAGCGGCAACGAAGCCGGTCAGGTCTCCGATAACTCCCCCACCCAGAGCCAGAATGGGGGTTGTCCTTTCGGCATACAGGCCGGTTAGCTCGTTGTATAACCTGGCGGCAACCTCCAGTGATTTTTGCTCTTCCCCATCGGGGACTTGCAGGATGTTTGCTGTGAAGCCTTCTTCAGCAAGCTTCTTCTTTAGGGCATTACCGTATAGCCCTTCCACTACGGGATTGGTGATGATTACCAGTTTGTCGGCAAGCCCGTTTTCTCTTAACCGGCGTGCGGCTTGTGTAAGCAGGCCTGAGCCTATATGGATATTGTATCCATTATTGCCAAGCCTTACCTTAACCACTCTCATCTTGATTACTGCCTTAGTTTCTATTCTTCGCCGGTGCAATCAGTTGGTGAATTCTCTGACAGGCATTGATGACATCCTTGAGTTCATCGGGTGTAATCGCCTGGAGCCCGTCAACCAGTGCCTCCTCAGGGTTGGAGTGTGCTTCAATCATCAGACCGCTGGCTCCTGCGGCTATAGCGGCACAGCTCATGTTGAAGATGAGGTCGCGGCGACCGGTAGCATGGCTAGGGTCGGCAACCACTGGCAGGTAGGTTTCCTTCTGTATGGCGGGTATGGAGGCAAGGTCAAGGGTATAGCGGGTGTAGTTTTTGCCTTTGCCTACGGGTAGTATGCCTCTTTCGCATAGGATTATGTCCCTGTTGCCCTCGGCAGCAATATATTCGGCGAAGGATAAGAATTCTTCAATGCCGGCACCGAAATGTCTCTTGAGCAGAACGGGCTTACCCTTCCTCGCTACCTTGGTCAGCAAGTCTTGATTATACATGTTTCTGGTTCCTATTTGGAGTATATCAGCATACTCGGTAGCCAAGTCAACCTGTGCTTCCCCTCTTATCTCGGTTATCGTTGGTAATTCGAACCTTTCCCCGGCTTCATGCAACCACTCTAGAGCCTCCTTGGCTTCTTCTTGGCTCCCGGCCCCCAGTCCTTGGAAGGAGTGAACTGAGCTCCTTGGCTTGAAGATGCCTCCCCTTAGGATATGGGCACCGGCCTTCTTCACCCCTTCCGCAATTTTGAGTAGTTGCTTCCTGCTCTCCACGGCGCAGGGCCCGGCGATGAATACTGGTTCACCATCTCCTATTTCGATGTTTCCCACCTTAATCATTGCCTGCCTGCCTTCTTCTCCGGATAGTTTGGTATATTCCTTGCTTATCAGCTTGTATGGGATTTCGACCCTTATCGCCTCTTTTACCCCGGGGAGGGTCATGATGTGGTCAAATGGTATTTTGCTCTCGTCACCTACCAGCCCAATCACCTTCCGGTATGCCCCACTGGAAACATCGGCTCTTAGTCCGTATTTCTTTATTTCCTTTATTACCTGGGCGGTTTGTTCCTGTGTAGCGTCGGTTTTCATTATGATCATTTTTCACTCCTAGTATTTTATAGACTTATTGGGAGACCTGCTTGCTCTACTCCCTGAGCATTCTAAAATAATAGAACCCTCCGCTTGGGAGGGTTCCTCTATAAATATTTCTGCTTTAAATTTGTCTCTTTGTTATGCAGTTACATTTTCATGCCAAAGCCCCCCAAGCGCAGTCTCTGCGCCAGGTAAATGTGAAGTACATATAATATGACTTATAGGGAGCACTATAGATTAACATAATACCCAACCTTATTGGGAGAACTATACCACAATGAAATTGACCTGTCAACTATTTGGGGGCTATATGCCTGTGTTAAGAACAGCACTATCCTATACTGGCTGCTAAGCTTGAGGCTATCGGCGAGATGCTGTATATTTAGTGTAGGCAAGGTATAAGCTTGGTGAGTAATTAACAGAGAGGTTGATTATATGCAAAGCAGGAGAGTAATTGTCACCGGAGGAGCTGGATTTGTGGGCTCTCATCTTGCCGAGGAACTGGTAAACAGGGTTTATCATGTCACTATTCTTGATGATCTCTCTACGGGTAAAATAGAAAATATAGAAGACCTGCTGAAGAACGACAATGTTGAGTTTATCCAGGGCAGTGTTACTGACCTCATCCTTCTTCAAAAACTCTTCAAGGGTGTCCAGTATGTATTCCATCAGGCTGCTATTCCCAGCGTTCCTAGAAGCATAGAAGACCCTTACACTTCACATGAGGTGAATATGACCGGAACGCTGAATGTACTCTTGGCGGCTAAAGCTCAGGCTGTTAGGAAGGTAATTTATGCCTCATCTTCATCAGTATATGGTGATACTCCCACTCTTCCCCAGAGGGAGGATATGATACTCAGCCCTATGTCTCCCTATGCCGTGGCCAAGCTTGCTGGCGAATATTATTGTCAGGTCTTTCATTACGTATATGGGCTTCCCACCGCTTGCCTCCGATACTTTAACGTTTATGGGGCGCGGCAGGACCCGAATTCTCAGTATGCGGCGGTAATTCCCCGGTTTATCCGCTGGGTGGGGAGTGGGGAATCGCCGGTTATCTTTGGCGATGGTGAGCAGACCAGAGACTTTACCTTCGTTAAGGATGTAGCCGGGGCTAATATCCTGGTGGCGGAAAGCGAGGCTTGCGGAGTGTTTAACATTGGCTGGGGGAGGAGTACCTCCATAAATCGGCTAGCTGAGCTTATAACAGAGCTTGTTGGAAATAAGATTAAGCCGATTCATCAAGAACCGAGACCTGGGGACATAAGACACAGTTTAGCCGACATTTCTAGGGCTAAGGCTTTTGGTTATGAGCCGGGATACTCGCTAGAGGCTGGCTTGGCCAGGACATTAAGGTGGTTTAATACTCGATAAAGTTATGGTGGGTATTGTTTCTAGGTTATGTTGGCTTGCCCCTGGCTGGGGCGTTTCCCAGGGGGCTTAAGGTTATCGGTTTTGATAGTAATCAGGGTAGGATAAGGGAGACTAATCGTAACTCAAATCCTATCCTTACCTCGGTTTAATTTGTGTTAGTCTAGGCTTAATCTGGCATTATGAGTGCTTATCCTTTTTACACACTGTATACTTAGTGGTAGGTTTACTGCACGGGGAGATAACTTGGAAAGCTCTTATCGGAAATTCGCCAAAGATATCCTTGTTATGGGGGTAGCTAATGCCTTAGTGGCTTTAAGCGGGATAATCCTTCTTTCTGTAATTACCAAAACATTGGGGGCATATGACTACGGGATATGGGCGCAGGCTCAGGTTACCATAAGTCTCGTCTTAGGCTTCGTGGGGCTTGGTCTGCCGTATGCCATGACCAGGTTTCTACCTGCCAAGACAGACAGAGGGGAGATACAGGAGGAGTTCTGGTCAGTATTTTGCCTGGTATTTTTGGCCGCTCTGATTGGCTCAATCATTATGATTGCAGGTGCCGATTTCATTGCCGGAGCTTTTTTCGAAGGGGCTACTCAAATAGTGATAATAACAGGGCTTATCATCCTGGTATGGTCATTAGATATGGTGCTGCTAGGTCTTTATAGAAGCTTTCGGCAGATGAGAAGATACTCTATTTTTGTTGTTGCCGATGCCTATGGTCAGATTGGAATAATCGCCTATCTGGTCTTAAATGGGTATGGAGTCTTGAGCATGGTTCTTGCTGTTTTGGCAATAAGAATAGTCATTTTCATTATTTTATTCTTCTTGGTCAGGCATCAGGTTGGAATAAGAAAGCCCCATTTTTCCAGGATAAGGGAATACCTGAGTTTTAGCCTGCCCACTATCGTTGGGAATGTCGCCAACTGGGTAGTTACCTCCAGCGATAGGTATGTCATTGGATATTTTCTGGGTGCGGCTTCAGTAGGAGCTTACTCTGTAGCCGATAGATTAGGGAGCCCTCTCCTAATGATTATCGGGGTGTTGGGCTTTGTCTTACCTCCTACCTTATCCAAGCTATATGATGAAGGCAGAATGGAAGAGGTAAGAGTTCACCTGGACTATTCTTTAAAGTATGCACTGGCACTGGCTATCCCTTTTGTCTGCGGAGCGACTATCCTTGCCAAGCCGGTGTTAAGGCTCTTCTCTACCCCTGAGATAGCCTCGCAGGGCTATCTCGTCCTGCCTGTTGTGGCATTAAGCACTGCCGTGTTTGTTTCCGGTGGAGTGATAAATCACATCATCATCCTGGTCAAAAAGACTAAGGTAAGCGGAATGGCATGGGCAGTCGCCGCTGCGGTCAACCTTGGACTCAACATATTAGTTGTGCCTTATTGGGGGATTTTAGGTGCTGCTATTACCACCTTAATTGCCTACTCAGTGGCAGAGGCTATCCAGCTTCGCTGTTCCTTCAGGGAGTTCAAGTTCAGCATTGACTGGCGTTTCATCATCAAAAGCCTGATTGCGTCAGCGATAATGTCTGTTGCTGTCTGGAAGATGGCTCCAGAGGGAACTTCAGCCACCATAGTGACCATTATAGCTGGCGTTGCTATCTATGGTGTTGTTCTCATCTTGCTTAGGGGATTTAAGAAGGAGGAATTCAGGTTTTTCTGGGGGCTGTTTCAGAGGAACTGAGGCAAGTTTTCTCTCAGCGTATCAGTTCCCAGCTGAGTGGCGTCCCACGCCGAATATCTTGCCCGGCTTGCCGACCCAGCACATCTTTTAGGTGACGGGGGTGCAGACCATAGCCTGGTCGGATGGAACGTACATTTTCCTCGGTAAATACTTCGCCGGCTTTCATGTCCTGGACGACAAAAAGTGAGCGGCGAAAAATACGGCGTGTTGCCTCTTGCTTCCCTAGTTCATAACGCACTTCCCCCAGTGCTCTTTCGGCGGTTCTAATTGCTTCTACCATTGTCTTAAATTCCTCGGGTTCTAGAGAAAAAGCACTATCAGGGCTTGGAATGCTCCGCGATAGGGTAAAGTGCTTCTCTACAATGCAGGCTCCCAGCGCTGCTGCTGCCACCGGCACAGCAATTCCCAGGGTGTGGTCAGAAAGACCCACTGGCATCCCAAAAGTTTCAGCCATGTAAGGGATGGTGCGCAGGTTCACTTCCTCTGGTGGTGCAGGGTAGGCGCTAGTACACTTGAGCAAAGCAATCTGCGAAGCTCCAGCCCCTCGAGCCGCTTGCACAGCCTCTTGT
>DAOUMH010000018.1:0-18878 GCA_034411815.1 Dehalococcoidales bacterium
ACAGATTGATACATATTTACAGACAAGAGGTGAGCCATCATCAAGAGACCTAGAAATAAAAAAGGTCTATGAGTTTAGTGATTACTTTGACCTGCTTAAGAAAGACTCAGTGAAGGAAAAGGCAGATTTAGAAAAACTGATGGGGTATTCCAAAATACTCAATCAGAAATTGAGAGACGACTTTGAATTTGAGGAAACCTACAGACCTCTCATTGTAAGTGCCATTCTTTTAGCCCTTGAGGATAAGAGCTTTTGTTTAGCATACCAACAGAAGCAAAAGCCGATTGAGATTGCTCATCTCTTGCTCACGACGGTCAGGGAAAGACTTGAGCATGATAATATCGGTGAGATGAAAAAGAATACTATGGTTCAAAGCTACAATTTCATGACGACAAACACCAAAATCATCAATGACAAGAACAAAGACGGAACACCTAATACCCATCTGAAGGATTTAATCAGAGAAATAGAAGATAATGTCAGCCCATTTTTGCGAGATTATAAGCAATATGATGTTATAGGGCAATTTTACAATGAGTTCTTGAGATACGCTAATGGCGATGGTGGTCTGGGTATTGTGCTAACACCCCATCATATAACTGAATTATTTAGTGACCTTGCCGAAGTAAACAAAGACAGTGTAGTGGTTGATAATTGTTGTGGGACGGCAGGATTTCTAATTAGTGCTATGAAAAGAATGGAGGACGAGGCTAAGGGAGACAAGGACAAGATTAAGGCAATCCATAGTAGACAACTAATTGGAATTGATAATAATTCTAAAATGTTCTGCCTAGCTTGTTCTAATATGATGCTAAGAGGTGATGGGAAAGCTAATATTTACCAGCAAGACTGTTTCCAGATAAATGAGGCGGATATAAAGAAATTCAAACCCACAATTGGATTTCTTAATCCGCCATATTCAAAAGACAACGGACATAAAGAGTTGGTCTTTATTGAGAATTGTCTGAGCTTCCTAGAGCCAAATGGTGTTTGTATAGCAATTATCCCTCAGTCGTGTGCGATGAACACCAAGAAGGGCAATCTAGCAGTAAAAAAACGATTGCTAGAAAAGCACACCTTGAAAGCAGTCATGAGTATGCCAAACACTCTGTTCGAAGATAGTGATAAGAATACTGTAACTTGTGTATTAGTGTTCGAAGCGTTTAAGCCACATAAAGATACAAAGACATGGTTTGCTTATTGGAAGAAGGATGGGTTTATTAAAGTCCGACCTTATGGGAGAATTGATTACTGGGGATTATACCGTGACAAAATCAGGAAGAACTGGCTGAATGCATATTTTAGTAAAAAGGAAATTGGCGGGTTTTCAATTTTGCGTGAAGTTAATGCAGAAGACGAGTGGTTAGTTGAGCCATACATTAATACACAGTTTGAAAATTTGACCGATGAAGATTTTATCTATACGCTAAAAGAGTATACGACATTTCTATATTACAACCAGTTCCAAGATAAAGTGTCTAATGAGAGTCTCACCGAATCTCCGTTGTCTTTAGATTTTGAAGCATGGCAACCTATGAAGTTAGACAAGTTATTCTATGTATCAGGTTCAAAAAGAACAGACAAAAGGATTCTTGATGACGAGCATAAGGATACCGAAGAAGAAAAGTATCCGTATGTAACTACACAGTCTACCAATAATGGGGTGAGAGAATTTTATAGTTACTACAATAATAGTGGAAATGTATTAACTATAGATAGTGCTGTAGTAGGGTTTTGTTCGTATCAACCATTCAGTTATTCGGCAAGTGACCATGTTGAGAGATTAACACCCAAAGAAGGCTTTGAATTAAATGTTTTCAGAGCAATGTTCTTGGTTACTGTTATCAATATGGAACAATATAGGTATTCTTATGGCAGAAAATTCAACCAAGATAGAATTAGGGAGACTATCATTAAGTTACCATTCAAAGATGGTAATGTCGATTGGGAATTCATTGAAAACTACATAAAGGGATTGAATTATTCCAAGTATCTATCAAGTGACTTTTGATACAACTAAACGACTTTTGATACAGAAGGCACTTATAATACAAGGCTCTTGACAAATACTATATATTGTGGTAGTGTTCTCCCGCTATACAACATAGCAGAGGATTCCAATATGAATTGTCCTTATTGCGGTTATAACGACTCCAGGGTTATAGACTCTCGCGATGTGAATGATGGCGTACGCCGCCGGCGTCAGTGTCTAAGTTGCAACGCCCGCTTCACCACCTATGAGCGACTACAACCAGGCAGCCTCTTTGTAATCAAGAAAGACGAGAGGCGCGAGGAATTTAGCCAGGATAAGCTACTAAACGGTATCCGCAAAGCCTGTGAAAAACGACCACTGCCCACCGGCACTATTGATAAGCTTGCCGATGATATAGAAGCCGAGCTTTACCAACTGAGCAAGGCAGAGATACCAAGTACTGTCATTGGTGACATGGTAATGAAGCAATTAAAGAGCCTGGACTATATTGCCTATATCCGCTTTGCCAGCGTCTACCGGGAGTTTGCCGACATCACGGCACTAAAACAGGAAATAGACAGTCTGGTTAGCAGCGAGGTAGAAGCACCCACCTCATCCACCCAGCTACCACTGCTAAGTGACGACAAGTTAGAGGAACTAGCCAGAAGCCACCAGGGGAATCAGAAATGAACAAAGCTACTGGGCCACAAAACAAACAGATAAACACACTCAATCGCACCCAGATTGCCAGGGTTATTTTTGCCGCTGCCGAGTCTATGGGTATATCCGACAGGCGGCAAATAGAGCGGCTTACCAGGCAGGTGATTGAACGTCTGGAACAGAGACCATCCATACCCAAAACGGAAACTACAAGGCAGTCACAGCCCCTACCCGGGATGGAAGGCCTAGTGCCCCAGTCTCACCGCCGACAGGAACGCTCAGCTACCGAGTCTGAAATCCTAGCCCTAGTGAAGGAATTCCTAGACTCCGGGGAACCGGTACAAGCAGAGGAGGTTAAACCAAAAATGGAGACGACTACCACGGTTGAGTCAAAGGTCAAATCCAGCACCGGCATCAATCTTACTGAAAATGCTCTCCGCGTCTTGGAAAGAAGGTATCTAAATAAAGATAAACAGGGGCAGGTAACCGAGACACCGCAAGAGATGTTTCGTCGTGTGGCACAGGCTATTGCCTCCGCCGAGCTCGTCTATGACCCCGAGGCAGATGTCAAAGCTAGGGAGGAAGAATTCTACCGGTTGATGGCCAATCTGGAGTTCCTGCCTAACTCACCCACCCTGATGAATGCGGGAAGGGAGTTGGGTCAATTGTCAGCCTGCTTCGTTCTCCCTGTTGAGGACTCAATGGAGTCTATCTTTGATACTGTAAAGAATACCGCCCTCATCCACAAGAGTGGCGGCGGGACCGGCTTTTCCTTCTCCAGATTGCGCCCGGAAACGGATAGGGTCGGCTCCACTGGAGGAGTAGCCAGTGGTCCGGTATCCTTCATGCGAGCCTTTGACACGGCTACCGATGTCATCAAGCAGGGGGGGATGCGCCGCGGGGCAAATATGGCCATCCTCAATGTCGACCATCCCGACATTATGAAGTTCATTGTCGCCAAAGAAGACCCTACCGCCTTCACCAACTTTAATCTCTCGGTAGCCGTAACTGCCGAGTTCATGGAAGCAGTCAAGGCTAACACCGACTACAATCTGATAAATCCACACACCAAAGAAGTGGATGGTAAGCTCAATGCCAGAGAGGTGTTTGACAAGATAGTAGCTATGGCCTGGAAGACGGGAGACCCGGGCATCGTCTTCATTGACCGAATAAACCAGGATAACCCCACCCCCCACTTGGGTAATATCGAAAGTACCAATCCCTGCGGCGAGCAGCCCCTGCTCCCCTACGAGTCCTGTAATCTAGGCTCTATCAACCTAGCCAGGATGCTACGAACGAAAAACGGGACTGCCGAGATTGACTATCCCAAGCTAGCCGAGACAGTACAGGTAGCAGTGAGGTTTCTGGATAATGTCATAGATGTCAATAAGTTCCCTCTACCCGAAATAGACGAAATGACCAAGAAGTCCAGAAAAATAGGGCTGGGGGTGATGGGGTTTGCCGATATGCTAATCCAGCTAGGTATCCCTTATGACTCGGAAGAGGCACTAGAGACAGCCGCCGATATTATGCATTTCGTAAATGAAGAGTCGGGCAAAGCCTCGGTAGAACTAGCCAAGGAGCGTGGCATCTTCCCCGCCTTTAAGGGAAGCACCTACGATGTCACCGAAGGGCTCAGGGTAAGAAACGCCTCACGCACCACTATTGCTCCCACCGGCACCCTGAGCATAATAGCCGGCTGCTCCAGTGGCATCGAGCCCCTCTTTGCCCTGAGCTACATCCATAACATCCTGGATGGTGCCCAGCTAGTAGAGGTAAACCCCTATTTTGAGGATATAGCCAAGTGTGAAGGCTTCTACTCCGAGGAGCTTATCCAGCAGCTAGCCTCCGGCACCCAGCTCCACGCTGTGGAAGGTGTCCCCGATGGTATCAAACGGCTATTTGTTACCGCCCATGAAATACAACCGGAATGGCATATCAGGATGCAGGCCGCCTTCCAGAAATCCACCAACAACGCTGTTTCCAAAACGGTCAACTTTCCCCAAGAAGCCACAACAGAGGACATAGCCAAGGTATATATGCTTGCCTATAACGAGGGACTAAAGGGGATAACCATCTACCGAGACAGGAGCCGTGAGGCACAACCACTAAGTACTGCTCAGGTAGAGGAAGCCGAAGGCACGGCGCTTACCCCCAGGAAGAGGTCGAAGACAACCTCCGGCATAACCGAGAGGGTAACCACCGGTTGCGGCTATATCTACGTAACCGTTAACTCCGATGAGCAGGGAATATGCGAGGTCTTCTCCAGCCTGGGCAAAGCCGGCGGCTGCGCCTCAGCCCAGCTTGAAGCCACCTGCCGACTCATCTCCCTGGCATTAAGGTCTGGGGTAGATGTAGCCTCGGTAGTCAGGCAGCTTCGAGGCATCCGCTGTCCATCCATTGCCTGGGAAGAGGGCAAGGCTGTGCTCTCCTGTGCCGACGCCATTGCCAGCGTGCTGGAAAAACACACAGGCGGAGATAATAACAAGCCCACGCCTCAGGACTACGGCTTAGCCAAGAACCTAGCCGGCCAGTGTCCTGAATGTGGCAACCTGCTCGTCTATCAGGAAGGCTGCTTCATCTGCCCCAGCTGCGGGTATACCAAGTGCTAATATAACTAGTTTATATCTATGCCGCCTCAGTAAATCACGTTGATAAGTCAGCCACTGCCTTACCGCTAAGTCAGGCACCTGTTTCTGGTAGTTCCCTATTCTACACCGCATCACACCATCCCCGTTCGCAATTTCTCCCGACAGGCTATATAATGGTATAGTAAACATGGCGAAGACAGACCTGGGTTATACACGGGTTTGTGATACTAGCACAGATACTTTATGAGGGATTATTTAGAAAAGGAGGCCAAAAGTGAAACTAGGGATAGTTTTTATAACCGTAGGCATTATCCTACTAATTGACATGGGAATACGGGCTGTTTTAGTAGGTATAGTTCCTGCTCTCACAGGGCTTCTAGGAATACCCTTCCTATATTGGGGCATAAAAAGGCTGATTAGAAAGGGTAAGACAAATGAACAAAACTGAACTCCAAGCCTTCACCAATGAAATAAAAGACCTGTTTGACTCAGGTAAGATAAGGTCTCCTGTTCACTTGAGCTTAGGTAATGAGGGAGCAAGATAAGCTGGATCAGGAGACATCTCAACTGGACATTGATAATAGGCGCAACAGCCATAGAAGCACCGGTAATAATTAACATGTGGTTTACAAATCCTGATGTTCCTGTCATCACAGAGTGGATGCTAGGCTTACTACTTTTGACAGTTATAGCAGAACTAATTCTGGAGGCTTGGTATCTTCACCAGAAGAAGCGTAACTATGCTTTTCTGTTGCTGAACTTTGTAAAACCATTCTATATTCCAGTAGGTTTCCTTCTGCTGCTCTGCCTAAGCAACAACAGAACCACATCAACTCTCCCGAAGGACAAGATAGTATTATGAACAAAGCACAACTCCAAAAATTCACCAGCGAAATAAAAGACCTATTTGACACGGGTAGGATAACGTCACCTGTCCACCTGAGTTTAGGTAACGAAGAGGAACTCATTGAGATATTTGAGGGAATTAAGCCCGATGACTGGGTATTCTCAACTCACAGAAGCCACTATCACGCCTTGCTAAAGGGGATACCCAGTCAATGGCTCAGGCAAGAGATACTTGATAACCACAGCATACATATCAGTAACAGGGGGTATAGGTTCTTCAGCTCAGCAATAGTAGGTGGAAATTGTCCGATAGCACTCGGAGTAGCATTGGCAATAAAAAGGAAGGGACTTAGTAGCAAAGTGTGGTGCTTCGTAGGCGACATGGGAGCAGAGACTGGAATATTCTACGAATGCCTGAAATATGCCAGTAGAAATGACCTGCCCATCACCTTTGTTATTGAGGACAATGAGTTTTCAGTCAATACACCCACGGAGGAGGCTTGGGGACTGGGCAAAGCAAAGCCTGACACGGATAAACTTATGTATTACAAATATACCAGGATTCTACCACACATGGGAGGAGGCAAATGGGTAGCATTTTAATGTAAGGTAATATGGAAAGGAGGTGATATATGAGCGACAATACAGACAGGGTGATGATATTTATTGATGGCAGCAACTTGTATCATTCGCTTAAGAATTATTTCAAGAGAGCTGACATAGACATCGGCAAGTTCTGCCAGAAGCTTCTGGAAAAGCGCCGGCTGGTAAGAATCTATTACTATAATGCCAGGGTGGGACTTAAGGAAGAGCCGGAGCGATACCGTGACCAGCAGAAGTTTTTTGCCGGTTTAAATGCCATCCCCTACTGCGAACTGCGCCTGGGACGACTTGTTTACAACAACTGGCCTGGTACTCCGCCTTATGAGAAGGGAGTCGATATATTATTGGCTACCGATATGATAACACATAGCTTTAAGAACAACTATGATGTGGCCATTCTGGTTGCCGGCGATAATGATTTTGTAGGTGCTCTTCAGGCAGTAAAGGACAACGGTAAGCACGCAGAGGTTGCCTTATTTGGCAAAGAACAGACTTCCAGGCAACTAAGAGTGGTAACTGACAAGGTAATAACTATAAATGCTCGGTTACTTAATAAATGCTGGAAGTAAGCCAGGGGGCTCAAGGTACTTAGCAGAGGAAAGAATAAGGAGCAGGTAGCTAACCAAGCAGGCCGGTTACCACGGCATTTACCTCCCGCCCGTCCGCTCTTCCTTTAAGCTGGGCGATAAGCTTAGGCATAACCTTTCCCTTATCGGCAGGTCCCTGCGCCCCTACCTCCTCAATAACCCAGCGAGCAGCCGCAATAACTTCCTCCCGGGTCATCTGTTTAGGCAAATACTCACCGAGGATGGCTAATTCTGCCTCTTCTTGAGCCATCAGGTCAGGGCGCTTCCCCTGCCTGAAGGCTTCAATGCTCTCCTGACGCTGTCTGGCCTCCTTAGCGATAACACCAAGGATATCGGTATCCTCCAGCGCAGCTTGCCGGCTGATTTCAGCATTCCCAATAGCTGCCAACACCAAACGGATAACCGAGCGCCTCACCTTGTCCCCACCCCTCATTGCCTGCCTAAGGTCACCCGCCAGCCTCTCTTTTAGCTCTGATTCACGTTTCACATAAACCTCTTCTCTAGGCGATACCCACTGAGGAAAAACCGACAAACGTCCCCCATCACCACATTCATTTTAGGTAGTACCAGCCACCCTGTCAAGGAGGTGCGGCTCTCTCCAGCCCCAGTTGAGGCAAGGCTAATGCCCGCTTCTCCTTAATATTTCCCGAGCCGCCACCACACCAGACGCTGAGGCCTGAACCAAACCACGACTGACACCAGCCCCATCACCAGCAGCAAACATATTGCCAACCTCGGTCTCCAGACTAGGGCTAAGCTGAAGCCGGTTGGAATAGAACTTAACCTCCACACCATAAAGCAAGGTATGGCGTGAAGCCACACCCGGTACCAACCTGTCTATTGCCTGAAGCGCCTCCATTATCCCAGTAAGGTGCCTATAGGGAAGAACAAAGCTGAGGTCGCCAGGGGTAGCACTACCTAGGGTAGGCCGAACCAAGCCCCGCTTGATACGAGCCGGTGTAGACCGCTGACCCTCCATCAGGTCGCCCAGACGCTGCACCAGCACCCCACCACTAAGAATATTGGCCAGTCTGGCCAGATACTTACCATAGGCAATAGGCTCCCGGAACGGCTTGGTGAAGGTGGTGCTTACCAAAAGAGCAAAATTAGTGTTACCGCTCTTTTGGTCGGCATAGCTATGCCCGTTAACCGTGATTACCGGGTCACAACCCCCGGTAGACTCCATAATGACCTCGCCATCCGGACACATACAGAAGGTCCTGACCCTGTCATCAAAACTCTTTGACAGGAACTCCAGCTTTGCCTCATACAGTACATCGGTCAAATCCGCCATCACTGCCACCGGCACCTCCACCCTAACTCCAACATCAATAGGGTTATTATCCATAGTCAGGTTAAGCCGACCAGCCTCTGTAGATAACCAATCTGCTCCCTCCCTGCCCGGAGCCAGAATCAGATAATGGCAATCAAACCTATCCCCAGCCTCAGTTTCAACCCCCCTAACCTCACCATTCTCAACAATAACGGTAGCCGCCATAGCCCCAAGCTTGAATTCCAGGCGTGAAGCAAGGTAATCACGCATAGCCTCAAGCACCGAACGACAGTGCTCGGTACCCAGATGACGAATAGGCACCGGTATAAGGCGCAACTCCGCAAGAGAAGCCCTACGACACAACTCGTCGACCCTGTCACCACCCTCACGAAGCTTATTCGAGGCGCCGAACCTGAGGTATACATCATCAACATGCTTAATCAGAGCCTCAGCCCCACCCTCCCCAAGATAATCCCCAAGCTGACCCCCCACCTGTGATGATAGCACCAGCTTACCGTCGCTAAAAGCACCAGCCCCACCCAAGCCACAAACCAGATTGCAAGGCGAACAGGAAGTGCAAGGAGTTCTCGCATCACGAGCTGGGCATATGCGCCCATCAATGTCCCTACCCTTCTCTACAAGCAGGATACTCAGGTCAGAAGCCTGAGACATCTCTAAAGCAGCAAAGATACCCGCCGGCCCACCACCCACAATGATAACATCATACTTCCTAGCCATCTTATTCAGCAGCGCCATTGTATAATCCCATAGTTTCAACCGTCAAGAACAGGATTGGTAAAATTCCCTATTGACATTTGCCAACTGGCGAATTACAATTTTATCTATGGACAATAGTAACAAGAACCACCTAGGAGCAATAATCAAGCAGCAAAGGGTTATGGTGCCACTGACGCTACAGGAACTGGCAACGATGTCAGGTGTATCTCCCTCACATCTAGGCCGACTGGAGAGGGGAGAACGCTTCCCATCAGCCCGCATCCTGCGCAAAATTGCCAAGCCCCTGGGTTTCGAGGAAGATGAGCTATTCACCTTAGCCGGCTATCTCTCACCCCCACCCCAAGGTATAGCTGAGGGGGGGGCAGACTACATTGGTAAACGGGTGGACCCTTATGTAGCCAGGGTCTTAGGCCAAGAAACGCTTGAGGTGCAGCACGCCGTCATAGGCATTCTCACCCTGCTAAAAAGCATCGCTAAGAGTACGAGCAAGGAAAACAACCAGCAGGCCTGAGTAACACTCACCCTGCTGTAAATTATTATATAAATGGTCGTTTGAAAAGAGAGTTATCGCTGGAACAATATTAACGCTATGAACAGGCTACGGGGATTTTTGGTTGCCATCGGCGGTGTGGTGGTGGCAATCCTGGGGATAGGGATGTGGCGAAGCCCCGAGATAGACTGGGAGGGTTTCCTGTCAGCATGGTCACTGGTAATAGACGACGCAGTCAGGCTATCCCACGACCCCTTCGGCATACTAGGAGTTTTCATATTGATAATCGGGATAGTAATAACCTACAAGGGACTTTGCCGCCTTGTGCGAGGTTAGGAACCATCAACTGAAGGTAACTTCAGTGGTAAGCTTCTGGACAGATCAGGTGGAGCTAATATCATCGTGGGTATAGTAGAGGATTACAAGAGTACACTGGATAAAATGCTTGAGGGCTGCCAGCTTATCGGCCCCGACTGGCGCTACCTGTATGTTAATGAAGCTGTTGCCAAGCATGGTCGCTACACCAAGGAGAAGCTGCTGGGACACACCATGATGGAGATGTATCCCGGTATTGAGAACACGAAGATGTTCGCCGCCCTCCGGGACTGCATGAAGAAGCACACTATACACCACATGGAAAATGAATTTGTCTTCCCTGATGGCTATAAAGGATGGTTTGAATTGAGCTTTCTGCCCGTGCCCGAGGGTATTTTCATTCTCTCCCTGGACATCACCGAGAAAAAGCAAGCGGCAGAAGAGCGGCGACAAAGCGAGGAAAAGCTTGATGCCATGCTGAAGTCTATCGGCGACCATATGAGCATGACAGACAAAGACCTAAATATCATCTGGGCTAATGAAACTGCCAAGAGGGTCTTCGGCAACGATATCATCGGTAAAAAATGTTATGAAGTATACCACGGAAGCAAAGAACCCTGTGAACCACTTCTTTGCTCTACAGTTAAGGCCTTTCAGGATGGAAAGGTTCATGAGCATGATACCCAGGTGGTAGATAAAGATGGGGGAATAAGGTATTTTCACTGTACCAACAACGTGGCACTAAGGGACAAAGAGGGGAAACCCACAGCGGTGATAGAAATTTCAAGAGACATCACCGAGAGCAGGCAGAGGGAGCAAGAAGTCCTTAACCAAAAACGGGAACTTGAAGCTATCAGCCAGTTGACCAAGGTTATTAGCTCCAATTTAAACATTAACGAGATATTTGAGTTCTTTGCTCAGCAGCTTAAAGAATTGGTGAACTTCGACCGTCTCTCCATCAGTTTGATTGAAGAAGATAAGGTGAGACTTATGGCTGTCTCTTCAAAGGTAGAAACGGAGCTAAGGATAGATGCTATTTATCCTTTAGAAACCTCGGCCACAGGCTGGACAGCCAAGCATAAGACTACCCTCATAGAGCCAGACCTTAGCCGGCACAGGCTATTCCCTTACGACGATATCAGCTTCAAGGCTGGTTTAAGGTCATCCATACATCTGCCTCTATTCAGTAAAAGGGAAGCCTTTGGCAGCCTTAACCTAGCCAGCTTTAAACCCAATGCCTATGGAGAAAAGGAGCAGGCGATAATGGAGCAGCTTACCGCCCAAATAGCCTGTGCCATCCAGAATGCCAGCCTCTACAGTCAAGATAGGGCTTACCGGGAAGAAATGAAAAGACGAGAGAAAGAGCGAATAGAGTTCAGTAAGGCTGTTGCCCACGAGCTCAAGACCCCGCTGACCTCAATTATCGCCGCCGCTGAGTTGCTGGGCGAGAATATCCAGAAGGAGGGGGCTGAACCCGAGCAGAAGCTTGTTCAAAATATCGTGCACAGCGCCCGCAGTCTGGAAACCAACCTGAACGAGCTCCTAGAGTCAACTAAAACCGGGACCGCGCTCGGCCTGCAAATTATGCCGCTAGACACTAAAAAGCTACTCAATCGGGTAACAGAGAGCTTTAGCCCTGTAGCCAAAAGGAAGGGGCAGTCCCTAGTGGCTGACCTACCTGATTCCCTGCCGATAATAAATGCCGATGCCCAGCGCCTGGAGCAGGTGATACGTAACCTGCTGATGAATGCCATTAAATTTACTCCCGATGGTGGTAGCATCACGCTAAGGGCGAACAAACATAATTCCAACCTAGTGGTAGAGGTTCAGGATAATGGCATTGGTATTCACAAAGAGGAACAGGACAAGCTGTTTGAGCCCTACTATCGGGTTGAGGCTGACAGGCAACGCTTCTCAGGAATGGGACTAGGGCTTGCTCTGTCAAAGCATATTATCGAACTACACCGGGGCAGAATATGGGTAACCAGCGAACTAGGCAAAGGCAGCATATTTGCCTTCTCTTTGCCCCTATAGCATAAAAAGAAGGTAAGGGTTGAATTTAAGATGAAAGTAGTAGTCATTGATGATGCTCCTGACATTATAGAGGTCATTTCCCTGTGTTTCCAGCTACGCTGGAGCAACGCTACGGTGGTCTCGGCCAACGAAGGTGCCAAGGGATTGGAACTCATTGAAGCCGAAAGCCCTGATGTGGTCATCCTAGATGTAGGGCTGCCTGATATGGATGGCTTCCAGGTTCTTCAAGAGATGCGACGCTTCTCTCAAGTGCCGGTGATAATGCTGACAGTAAGAGGCGAGGATACTGATGTAACCAAGGGGCTTGAACTGGGGGCAGATGATTATATAGTAAAGCCCTTCAGCCATATCGAGTTGATAGCCCGGGTACAGGCGGTACTGCGCCGCAGCCAGGGACTGGCAGTTACCGAAGAACGCCCCTTTGCCAGCGGCAAGCTACTGGTCAACTTCGCCAGTAATGAGGTTACGGTAAACGGCAAGCCGGTAAAGCTCACCTCCACCGAAACCAACCTGCTCCACTACCTAATCAGGAACGAGGGACGGCTACTCTCCCACGAGAACCTGCTAAGAAAGGTATGGGGAGAAACCTATGTTGATGCCAGAGACCTGCTCAGGGTCCATATTCAGCACCTAAGGCAGAAGCTGGGCGACAGTGTCGAATCACCCAAGATTATTGTTACCGAGCATGGGATGGGCTATAAGTTTGTCAAGACAAAGGTAGCGGATTCCTAAATCAGCTTAATAACCCTACTTCCCCCACCCCTCCTTACCATAAGGCAATACCCACCGTCTATTCAAAAGAAATGATGACCTTCCCTTTCTCCATCCCTCCTTCAGAGAGTCAGGCCGACAAAGAACCCCCCAGAAACAAACATTTATGGAATCTTAACAAAACATTTATGGAATCTTTATCTTTTTTATGCCGGCCTTTATGCTTACATGTTAGATTTAAGCTACAGAGTTTCAACTAACCTTTGAGGGAGGAAAAAGTGGGGAAAATTAGTGTTGTTCTAGCTGATTGGCAGGTACTCTTCAGAGAGGGTGTACACTTCACGCTCTCCGGTGAAGAGGATGTCGAGGTCATTGCCGAGGCAACCGACAATGACGAAGCGCTTGAATTTATTGAAAGCAATCCGCCAAGTATAGCCGTTCTGAACGCAAACCATAGTGAGCTCAGCGGTATCAGGGTAACCCGCCGTATCAGGCAGAATTTCCCCTCTGTATCGGTGATTCTGGTTATGGATACCGATGATGAAGAGCAGTTTTTCCTGGCAATGAAGAGCGGAGCCAGTGCCTGCCTTACTAAGGACACCGACCCCGATGAGCTGGTCGATACCATCAGGGAGGTAGCCCAAGTTGGTCACCCTATAAGTGAAGCCCTGCTCAGACCAGGGTTGGCTGCCCGTACCCTTGATGAATTTGAGGTTTTCTCACAAATCAATAAACAGGTGAATAATCTACTGGCTCGCCTTTCCCCGACAGAGACTGAAATTTTACAACACATTGCTAGCGGAAGCCCGATAGAGCAGGTCTCTGAGACTTTGGGTATCAGCGAATTGACTATCAGACATCAGCTTGGGCTCACACTAGCCAAACTGGTGGCTAATGACCACAACCGAGAGGTGATGGAGATAGCACAGAGTGTCCTGCCATCAACTTTCTTCAGAGCAGGTAAGCCGTCACTGGAATATGTAACCAGAGAGGAATTCGCAGCCTTCAGGCAGAATGTAACGGAACGCCTGAAATCTTTTATCAGCGAGTTAAACCAAACGAGGGGAGGGGGAAAGATGTGAAACAAATAAAAAGTAGGTGGCAGGAACTCCTAAGCAAAGCAAACAGCCAAGGAAATTAACCCGCCACCTTAATAAATAGTGGCAGAACTTTACTACGGTCGACAAGTAATTGTCAATACCTAAAAAAGGAGGAAAAAATGATTGAAGTTAAATATGGCGACCACAGTGAACAAGTCAACCTAGCCAGCAGGAGCGTGGCCGAAATCCGCGAGCAGTACCATGAAACATTTGACATACCTCGCAAGGCTGTAGCTGTCGTGAATGGCAAAGAGGTCAAGAGGAAGCTAGAGCCTGAGACGATGCTGAATGAGAATGATGAGCTGTACTTTGAGATCAAGAAGGGAAGCAGGAAACCATTATTAATAGGGGCTTTGCTTCTGGCTCTGGCTCTCACCGGCGGCTTATTCGCCTGGACCTACACCACAGCTACGGTAACGGTTACTCCCACCACCTCTGGTTCAGACTGGGCCGGGTTAGAAAGTAGCGAAAACGTAACCTGGACCTGCGTAACCGGAAAATACCGGGGGACTGTCGGTAGTGGGTCTCTGTTCAAGATACAGACCGACAACTGCACCGCCGCTGATTTTGTGGTGGATGTCTTCCTAACCAATACTGACGAGCTAGTTCAATGCTACCGAGCCCTAAACATGAAGATGCAAATAACACCTTCAGCCACCACCAGCGGCAACTGTAGCGATGAGCGCTACTTCGGTACTGACGGTTTCGAACTCCTCACCCTGAATAATGACCATGTCAGCTTCACGGTAAGTGGTTCAACCGACGCCACCCACTATGTCTACCTTGCCGGCGGCAACTACGTTACCAACGCCTGGGGCTGGGGTTCGTCCTGCAGCTATCTAGCACCAACCTTCTACTGCGATATCGAACACAAATAATCACCTGTAGGCTGATTGATGGGGCTCCCTCCACGGCAGGGGGAGCCCCAAGGAAAATACGGAGGTCACTTATCAATGAAGCTCGGGGGTAAAATGGGTAGCCAGAGGTCAGTATTATACTAATGAAAAAGATACTGGATTCTGGCTACAGAATTTTAATAAGAGAGCGGGCTCAATGTCATCGTCAAGCGAAAAATGTAATAATTGCGGGCAAATGACCACAGGTGACTACTGTGAGTGGTGTGGCCATCCTTTGAATTTGAAAAGACACAGCCCGTCTAAGAAGCTCTTTCTGACGATGGCCCTGGTGCTAGCCCTGGTAGTCAGCGGTGGGGCATATGCCTACACCTACACCACCAATTCAGCCACAGTTTTCCCTGTGGGCGGGGTGGGAGATTTTGCCACCAGCAACGCCACAGCAAACGCAACCCAGCCTGACTGGGAGTCTGTCTTGCCCTCGGCGTCCGCGGAAACTTTGAGACCGGATGCCACTGGTGATACCACTGATATCTCCTCCCAATACCCTGACTCAGGCGCACACTGGGATAAGGTGGATGAAGAAGTTGCGGACGACTGGTCAACCTATATTTATACGTCTTCAACAAACTACGAGACGAGTTTATATAGTATCTCAGGCCATAGTGGGGGCTCAGGAACCATATACGGTGTTACTATTTACTTTCGTTTCGCTGGTAATACCGGCCATACTGGTTATGCCAAAGCCGCCATTAAAACCCACGATACGACTTACGAGGGAAATGCGGAAAGCCAGACTGACCAAACCTTTGTCAATGAATCATATACTTGGACAATAAACCCAAATACCAGCTCAGCCTGGACATGGGGTGAAATAGATACTCTGCAAGCAGGGGTCAGCTTAAGAGGAAGCTCTGGCTATAATGCCTATTGCACTCAGGTTTATGTCGAGGTTGATTATGCTGCAACCTACGGCGAGGTGCCCACCGGTGACCTGTTCGAGGTAACCTGTAATCAGTGCTGTCCCGGTGATGTGCAAGTGCACACCTATCTGACCAATGTGGCCGCCTTAACTAAAGCCTACCAATACCTTAACATGAAACTATACCTTCAGGACTCGGTAGAAGCCAGCCAAGACCCGAACTATCAGCTTCTCACCCTGAATAATGGAACCGTCACCTTCAACCTGCAAAGCTGCTTCCGTGAGAGCGCCGCACGCACCTGGACACAAACCACCCAAGCTGACTTTGAGGGTGGTACTACAAACCAACTCGATACTACCAGTAGTCCCGGTGATGTTGCGCTGGACTATACTTCTAGCTCGGTGACCGACAGCTATAATGATGAGACCAAGATTGCATCTAAGACTAACGTGGCAGTTAGCAGCGGGCAGGTCAAGCTTACCTACCTCCACGGGGCCGGAACCGAGACCCTGCGTCCCAACAGTGCTGGTGATAGTACTAGCCTATCCTATCAGGATCCCGACTCAGGAGCACACTGGGACAAGGTAGATGAAGAAACCACCGATGATTTGGCAACCTACGTCTACACCGACTATACCAGCTACCAGCAGGACCTATATAACCTTGCTGACACTGGTATAGGTAGTGGGAGTATAAACAGCGTCTCCCTCTACTACAGATATGCTTCCAAGGTTGGCCCCAGGTACGGAGGAATCTACGCCATTGGTTACGAGGAAAGCGCTAATGAATTAGCAATAAAAACTCTCCAGGTATATAACTACGGCGTGCTGGCGGCACCAATAATAGACTATGTGAAAATCGACGAGGCCACTAACGCGATAGAGCCGGTCATATTACGTATCCGGGACAACGTCATTGTTATTGCTTATGACGGTGCAGGCGAAGTCGGCTGGTTAAAGACGGTCTACATAACCGGGGAAGGGCAAGTTACCGACATTACTGACTCTTTACAGTATGACACTACCGGGATAAATCCGGATATCATCAACGTTTCAGGTGATATCTATGCCATCGCCTATACGGGACCTGGAGGTCAAGGTAAGCTGACGACAGTTGAGATATCACAGGATGGTCTGATTGGAGATGCCATAATTGATACACTTACATTTGATTCTAATACCGGTGATGACCCGAACCTCGTACATGTATCGGGCAACATCTTTGCCATTGCTTATCAAGGTAAGCAGGGTGACGGCTATGTAGCGACGGTGGAAATAGCTCCCGATGGTCAGATTGCTAATTCGGTGATAGACAGCTATGAACATTGTACTTCAAACGCTGACCGCCCGGACATAGCCCACGTTTCCGGTAATATCTTCGCCATAGCCTATGGAGGGCAGGGCGGACCCGGCTACGTAGATACGATTACAATAGCTACCAACGGTCTGATTACAAAATCAGTAATAGATATCTTGAACTTTGATAGCAGTAACGGCAGTCACCCAAGTATGGTGGCTGTTGTAGATAACGCGGTTGATAATATATTTGCCATAGCCTATGAAGGGCAAGCCAGCGATGGCCGTTTATGTACGGTAGGCATCGCCTCCAACGGCCAGATTCAGAATACAGTAATAGATTACTTGAGGCATGAATCAGTCACCGGCGCTGACCCTAGTATTCTCCACATCTACGGTAATATCTTTGTAGTAGCGTACCAGGCACAAAGCGGTATCGGTCGTGTGAGGTCATTTGAAATCGCAGAGGATGGTACAATCACCCACACTCCGATTGATACAGTAGAATTTGAAGCAATCTTCGCCGCAAACCCGCACATAATGGTGGCAGACATAGTGGGAACACTTACCGCCAACATGTACGTTCAACCGGCTATCAAGACGTACGGCGCCACCTATACTGGAACCGAGTACAGCACCGACAGCAGCGAGTTCACCACCCAATCATATACCTGGGATACCAACCCTTACACTGGCTCGGCATGGACATGGTCTGAAGTAAACAGCCTACAGGCGGGGATTGCACTCAAGGTGTCCAAAGACGATATCTATGCCACCTGCACCCAAGTTTACGTAGTAGTAGACTATGATCCTGCTTACAACTCCACTGGCACATTCACTTCAACCAATCTATTATCTGGCCAGACTGTTTGCAGCGCAGATAGCTTTGACTACAATGCTTCGGCCATTCCATCAGGAACCACCTTAAAGGTTCAATTCTCACAGGATAACACTAACTGGTACAATTCGGCAGGCACCTTGAACGGTTGGAGCACCCTATCTTCTGGAACACCTAGCATAAGCCTCTCCCGATTAAACTGGAGTGGAGCTAACTTTTATTACAAAATGAAATTCACCTCCGACGGAATCGACACACCGGTTCTGGATGAGATAACCATTAACTATAACGAGGGATACTATGCCTCAGGCATGCTGACCTCATCCGCTTTTGACGGCGGAGAATACCCTGTCTGGAACTGGGGAACCGTCTCCTTCACTATAAATGAGCCGACAAACACTGATATCAAGTTCCAGATTAGGACTGCTTCTACTGAAGCCGGGCTCAGCTCAGCTACCTGGTATGGGCCAACTGGCACTGATGATTACTATACCACCAGTAACACTGCTATCAACCCCGTTCAGGACGGTGACCGCTGGATACAGTACAAGGCGTACTTTAGCACCAGCACTAGCTGCAGCACCCCTACTCTGCATGATATCACCATAGCCTATACCATCGATGCCCCACCCTACAAAATTGAAGTTATTGGTGGCAGCTACTGTATGACTTCAGGCGACTCCTCAGAGTGGAGGGATGGTTGGAGTGTAATCCCTGAGTTCTATTGCGAGGTTACTCAAAGGTAAAGCATGAAAAGAGCTCTGGCACTTATATTTGTAGTAGCAGCATGCATTGTGGGGTTCCTCTCTATCAGAGGGGCAATGCCATTTATGCCTGTTTTCGGCACCAGTATGGAACCGGAGTTCCACGCTGGTAACCTAATCCTGATGAAGTCTGTACCACCTTCTGAGATAAAGGTGGGTGACATCATCGTCTACAATGTCCCAACCACTATTCAAGAGTTCTATAACTACCCTCCGGTGGTAGCCCACCGGGTGATAAGGGTTAATACTGAAGGTGGCCTAAGCTTCCGCACCAAGGGTGACAA
>DAOUMH010000019.1:0-8196 GCA_034411815.1 Dehalococcoidales bacterium
AGGAAGGAGGTGCAAATACAGACGATTTACCGTCGCAGAGACTATAACCAAGGTCTCAGAGAGCTTGTTAATGCCGCCTGATCATGCCAATGTGTACGGTTTAAAAAGTGTCCCATTGTGCTGATTGCCAACACCCTAGTGTCCTCTTCTAACTGGAAGCAGTGTTGTCTTCGCCAAATACTAGGCGGCGAATCTTCTCCCGGTCTCCAGCCCTCTGAAGGCATTTCGGGTCTAGAGTCCGCTCACCAAGGAACTGACTGTAATCATCCCAGTCTTCCTGGCTTGGCTCATGACCGAGTGTTCCCGTCAGACGCTCTCTTTCCCGTGGCAGGATGGTGAACATCAGCTCCAGCATCATCATACTTGTCACGCGGATTGCCGCATCCAAAAAGTAACCTTGCATCATGGAGTTAAAATCCATTTGTTGATTCATCTTCCTATCTCCTTATTGTTGTAATCTTGGCTTTAGTCAGTTTTCGTGAATAATCTTACCCTTCATGCCGAAGAAGGTATCGTGTATCATAGCCATCTGTACGGCAAAATTCTCCACGCAGTGGGCTATGGTATCTTGAGCCCCAGGGTCTTCGGCATTGACCGCAACATACCTGATTTCAAGCCGCCCTTCTCTAGGACACTTGCGGACTTCTAGCCTGAGTCGCTTACCCACCTCACGGGCGGCTTTCATTTGCTCGGGATCGAATCCCATCATTCCCGGGTTGAAAGTCATTGTTACTTACCTCCTTTATCTTCGTATTCCCACCCCGATGGCATTGGGGGTTGTTCCCCGTCGTTCTGGCCTTCCATATTGAAGCCAAACATCTTCCCGAACATATTGGCCATTTGTTTGCCGGCCATGTCAGCCATCGGTCCCAGCATACGGTCTGCAATATTAGGCTCTTTGGCTGAAGGTTCGGGCTTGGGAATTCTCTGGACAATCAAGTTAGCCATTTCCACTGCCGTTTCTTGAGCAGCCTGTCGGGCGATATCCTTGTTGCTGTCTTTAGCCTCTCTCATAATATCCAGCTGGTTCTTCACTATCTCCGCTTGACCGGCAGCGGTTAGCTGGGAATATCTAGCTCCCAACAGGAGAATGCCAACTCCATCCAGGACACCCCGTCGCCATACCTCTACCGCATCACCGTTTTGCGGCAGGTGAAGAACCTCCATAACAGCCTCGGGAGGAATCACGTCCTTGGAGCCGAGCTTGATCATCTCGTGCCTTCCCTTACCATTTGAACCGACTGCCGTCGCATCGTTACCAGATGCTGGCTCGTTTTCCGGCTTTACCCTAAGTTTGGCATAGTGATAGGCCGTTCTCCGTTTGAAACCGAGGTCGATAATCTGCTTCACGCTGTAGCCCTCGTCGAGGAGCCTGTTTATCTCTGTTTTCTCATCCATAGACCCATCAGCGGGCACCGTGTTTTGAGATTCTTCAGCGGGTGTTGGAGTTTCAGTTTCGGGCTGAGACTCGATGTCGGCTGCCGGATCTTCCGTTTGCAGCGTTGTTTCGGTTTCAGCTTCTAATACTTCACTTGTAGTGGGTTCTTGTTCTTCGTTCATAAATATTTCCTCCTTTTGAACAAAATGGGGTGTTGGTCAGATATTACTAGCTCATATTCCACCTCCTTCTGCCGTGACAGATGGGCATGACTTTAGGAAGGTGGAAAGCTGGATTAGTATGTCATGAATATCAAGGTTATCTATGGATTGACTATGGCACCACCTGGGACGATGCTACCCTGCTGGAGGAGGTAAAGCAGACAAACCTTGAGCTGGAGAGGAGAGACGGCGTCAAACGCCACTTCCGATACGACTGGCAGGAAGTGTCCAAGCACAATCCCGATTATCTAGCCTATGTTGAAGGAGAGAGAAAACGCCTGGGCGAAAACCACCCCCTGTTTCTTACCCAGTACTGCCTGCTACCCATCCGCGGCGGCGGGGGATACCTGTCGCCCCAGCAGAGAGCCCAGCTTCAGGGAGAACACCCCAGAAGCCATCACCCCGACCCCGCTAAGCTATACATCGCCGGCATCGACCTGGCCGGGGAGGCTGAAAGGGAAACCGGGATTCAGCTAAGAGCCCTGAAGCCACACCAGGATTCCACGGTGGTCACCATCGGCGAGCTGGACTTCTCTATCTGCGACGATATCCGGAAGCAGCCCGGGGTCAGGGTTATCAAGCACTACTGGTGGACGGGCAGGAAGCACACCGACCTCTACGCCCAGATCATCGACACCCTGAAGAGTGTCTGGGGGTGCAAGGAGGTGCTGGTCGATGCTACCGGCGTGGGGCAGCCGGTAAGCTCGTTCCTCAGGCAGACACTGGGCCCACGGGTTGTCCCCTTCACCTTCACCCAGCAGTCAAAGTCAGAACTAGGATTCAGCCTCCTAGCCGCCGTCAACTCAGGCAGGCTGAAGATGTATGCCGCCGACGGCTCACCCGAGTATCAGGAGTTCTGGGCTGAGATGGAGATGGGTAAGAGCCAGTATCGTCCCAGCCAGACGATGAACTTCTATGTCGACCCGTCACAGGGGCATGCCGACTTCCTGATGAGCCTGGCGCTGCTGGTCGAAGCCGCCAAGCAATACTCGCCCCGGGGAGCCAGGGGCAACTCCCCCACCCGGCAAGCCTGACACGTCTCCAGTCTTAATCACTCCACACGTCCACCAGGCACCCCCGCTTTGACACAACTCCCGGCACCTTGCATTCCAAACCCGACTATGGTATACTTCTACCAGTTGGAAGATTGTTTTGTTAAGTGGGGGTTCGTTCCCACTTTTTTATTGTATAGAGAATAACAGGACTGGAGGGTCTAACCCGAGATGAAAAGCGAACTTTTGCTCGCTATTACTCAACTCTCGGCCGAGAAGAACCTGCCCAAGGAAGCAGTCCTTGCCGCCGTAGAGGCAGCCCTGGTATCAGCTTATAGAAAAGACAATTTCGCTACCAATCAAGAGATCTCGGTCAGGATAAATCCTGCTACCGGCCAAGTCGAGGTATGGGCTGAGAAAGAAGTGGTCGAGCAAACAACAGACGTTCGCCGGGAGATACCCCTGGACAAGGCACGCCAGGTCAAGCCTGATGTGCAGATTGGCGAGACCATCAAGGTAGAGGCTACACCTCCCAATGCCGGACGCATCGCCGCCCAAACGGCAAAACAGGTTATCCTGCAGCGCCTTCATGAGGCAGAGCACCACGCCATATTTGAGGAATACACCAACAAGGAAGGTGACATTGTTACCGGGCTGGTGCGGAGCATCGAGCACCGGCAGATATTTATAGACCTAGGCAGAACAGAGGCGATAATGCCCACTACCGAGCAGGTAGTCAGTGAGAGATACCGGGTAGGTCAAAGGCTTAAGGTTTACCTCCTAGAGGTAGCCCAAACCAACAGAGGGCCCCGTGTGGTAGTGTCACGTTCTCATCCGGATCTGCTCCGCCGACTCTTCGAACTGGAGATACCCGAGGTCCTTAACGGAACGGTGGAACTAAAATCAATTGCCCGCGAGGCCGGCTCCAGAAGCAAGGTGGCTGTGGCAGCCCGTCAGGAGAACATTGACCCCGTTGGCTGCTGTGTCGGGTTGCGCGGCATCAGAATACAAAACATCGCCAATGAATTAAATGGTGAAAAAATAGATGTCGTCATGTGGAATTCAGATGTTTCCACCTTCCTGGCTAACGCCCTCAGCCCGGCTCAAGTGATAAGTGTCAAGCTGGACGAGGACGAGAAGGCATCTACTGTGGTTGTCCCTGACAAGCAAATCTCTTTAGCCATCGGCAAAGAGGGACAGAATGTCAGACTGGCAGCCAAGCTCACCGGCTGGCGGATTGATATCAGAAGCGCCTCGGCGGCCGAGGCAACAATGGTTGAGACAGCCAAAGACTCAGGTGAAGAGGAGGGTTTAGCTGACACCCCAGAGGCCCTGGAACCAGCCCCGGTATCTGCCGGGGCAGCAGAAGAAGCCTCCGAACCTCTACCAGCCCCGGACACCACAGCTACCCCACCGCCGGCGCCTCCTGAAACAAGGGTAACCAGGGAAAAACCCCGACTGCGGTTTGCCGAAGATATACTGGCACCGCCACCGGCTAAGCCCGAGGTTAAATCAAGGCAGAAGAAAAAGAAGGTCTCTCCAGGCAAGAAGGCTAATGAGGATGGCATCAAGCTTAAGAGACGGCGCCGAGAGCCAGAAAAATCTATAGAGGATGAGGATGAGGAGTATTAACCAACATATGACGCAACGCACCTGCGTGGCTTGCCGCAAGGTGAAAACCAAGCGGGAACTAATCCGCATAGTGCGCACTCCCGCCGGAGACATAGAGATTGATACCAGCGGCAAGAAAGCCGGGCGCGGTGCCTATTTGTGTCGAGCACCGGAATGCTGGGAGGTCGGGTTGAAAACAGGCCGTCTAGAACACACCCTGCGAACCAGCCTCACCCAAGATAACCGGGAACAAATCGCTAGATACGGGAAGGAACTTCTATAAGGGTTCATCCAATGGCAGGAGCAAGTAAACAGGTTAATACCCAGCAACCTCTGGGGAAGGAGGTTAGTAATAACTCTCCAACACCAGGGAACCGCCTGATTGAGCTTCCTCGCGCCCTGAGTGTGAGGCAACTGGCCGATACCCTGCAGGTTAGTGCTATAGACATCATCAAGCAACTGATGAGGAATAACATCATAGCCAACATCAACCAGGTGATTGACTACGAGACAGCAGCCACCGTGGTGAAAGACCTCGGCTATGAAGCACGCTCAAAGCCTCGAGTAACCCAAAAGTCAGCCAGTGTCATCAGTGAGATTAAGCGGCAACAACTCCAGGGCGATAAACGCACCGGTCTGCAGCCACGCCCCCCCGTAGTTACTATTATGGGGCATGTTGATCACGGCAAGACCAGACTCCTCGACGCCATCAGGCAGACCAATGTGATGACCACCGAAGCCGGGAGCATCACCCAGCACATTGGTGCCTACCAGGTAGAGGTTAACGAGCAAAAGATTACCTTCCTGGATACCCCGGGCCATGAAGCCTTTACCGCTATGCGAGCCCGCGGAGCACGGGTAACCGACATCACAATACTAGTAGTAGCTGCCGACGACGGTGTAATGCCGCAGACCCTAGAGGCTATAGACCACGCCCGGGCGGCTGAAGTACCCATCGTTGTAGCAATTAATAAAATCGACAAGCCTGACGCCAACCTGGAGCTCATAAAGCAACAGCTCGCTGACGCCGGCCTGCTCATCGAAGAGTGGGGGGGCGATGTGATATGCGTTCTAACCTCAGCCAAAGAGAAGAAAGGCATCCCCGAACTGCTGGAAAACCTCCTGCTGGTAGCGGAGATGGAGGACCTCCAGGCAGACCCCTCTCAACCAGCGGTAGGAGTAGTTATCGAAGCCAAGCTGGACAAGACCAAAGGCCCCCTTGCCACCATACTGGTTCATACAGGGACCCTGAAGCTAGGCGACACCGTAGTAGTGGGTAACACATGGGGCAGGCTGAAGGCTATGTTTAACGATAAGGGTAAGCGGGTCAAGAAAGCCGGGCCATCCACTCCCGTTGAACTCCTCGGCCTAGAGAGTGTGCCCCAGGCAGGGGATACCCTCACCGTCGTGGCCGGTGAACGCCAAGCAAGGGCCTTAATACAAAAACACCAGACAGAGGCACAACAGGCGCCCCAGCTTGAGCCGAAGACAGTAAGCCTTAACAACATATTTGACCAGATACACACCGGTAAGGTAAAGGAGCTTAATGTTATTCTCAGGGCCGATGTTCAGGGCAGTATTGAGCCGATAAAAACCTCCCTGGAACAGCTGGCAACAGAGGAAGCCCAGGTCAGAGTCATCCACAGCAGCAGCGGCAATGTTACCGAGAGTGACGTTATGTTAGCCATTGCTTCCAAGGGACTCATTATCGGGTTTAACACCACCTCTGAGCCGGGAGCTCAGCAATTGGCTGAGCGAGAAGGCATAACCATCCGTAATTATGATGTGATTTACAATCTGGTAGATGATATAGGCAAGGCCCTCAAGGGTATGCTGGAACCTACCTATGTTGAGGTTATTGATGGGCGGGCTGAGGTGCGAGCTATCTTTTCCTTAGGCAAAAAGGGCGGAATAGCCGGTACCTATGTAAATGAAGGCAAGATAAGCCGAGGTGCCTCGGTCAGACTGCTGCGTCAAGGGCAGATATTATGTGAATCCACCATCAGCAGTCTGAAGCGTTTCAAGGACGACGCCAAGGAAGTAGCCGCCGGCTACGAGTGCGGTGTAGGTCTTAAGGACTTTGGTGAATTCCAGGTTGGTGATATATTAGAATTCTTCAGAAGACAAGTAGCTGACTAAGGAGGAATAATCTTGGCACATCGCATTGAGCGGGTGAACAGCCTCATTCGCCAGGAAATCAGCCAGCTACTTCAGCGACAGGTTAAAGACCCGCGGCTCAGTAATATAATTGCCATAACCGAGGTGTCCACATCTTCCGACCTGAAGTATGCCAAGATATTCGTCAGCTGCATAGCCAACAAGGAAGAGAGACAGGAAACGCTAGACGCATTAACCTCCGCCTCAGGTTTCTTCCATAACGAGCTGTTCAGACGGCTAAAGCTGCGCCATACCCCGGAACTGGTCTTTCAATGGGACGACTCTATTGAGCAGGGAGACCGCCTCCAACAGCTAATTGACAGGGTAACTGCTCCCGACAGCTCTGCTGACTAGCATAAGGGTTGACTGTGGATGGCATACTAAATATTAACAAGCCCCCGGGCAAGACCTCCTTCAGTATTGTGGCCACGGTGAAACGGCTGACCGGAGAGCGGCGCGTGGGACACGCCGGCACCCTGGACCCGATAGCTACAGGCGTTTTGCCGGTTTGCCTCGGCCAGGGGACACGCATCACCAGCTTTCTGGTAGAGACTACCAAGACCTATCAAGCACAGGTTGAGTTAGGTATAGCTACAGACACCTATGATGCCAGCGGCAAGATTACCCGGCAAGAAGACCCCTCTGGAATCAGCCAGGATAAGCTGGAGACAGCCCTAACCCCCTTCCGCGGCCTAATCAGGCAAACCACCCCGATGTACAGTGCCGTAAAGTATCAAGGCAAACGGCTCTACGAGCTAGCCCGGGCCGGCATTGAGGTCGCCAGAGAGAGTCGGCTAACCAGAATCCACCAGCTGAAGCTGATAGACTGGCAACCGCCTGTAGCCACCATAGAGGTAGTATGTGATAAGGGCACCTATATTCGCTCACTGGCTCACGATTTGGGGCAAGCCCTAGGCTGCGGGGCCAACCTGAAGGGCCTGATCCGCTTAAGATGCGGCATTTTCGATATAAGTGACGCTGTTTCAATGCCCCAGCTTGAGGATGCCTTCCGCCACGGCTACTGGCAACAGTTCGTCTATCCCATAGATACCGTGCTTTCACATTGGACAGCCATGATTGTCAGCGATGAGGCGGGAAAGTCTATAAGAAACGGACAGCCCCTAAGCCTAGGGAGCGACGACAGTGGTAAGAAAAGCCGTCACCTCAAACAACACCCTTCAGCACGGTCGCCTGCCGATAACCGCTGCCGCGTCTATACCCCAGATGGACGCTTCCTGGGTGTACTGCGCTTCAACCCTGAAAGGGAGCAGTGGCAACCTGAGAAGATTTTCCAGCCATCTGAAGCTAATAAAGCAACCGAACCCCCACTTCCGGGGTAAATATAAGGGCAAAAGGCTTGACAGCCTGCGTATAATTAGAATATATTTCAACCAACACTAAAAGGAGGTGGCAGGAGTTGCAAGCGTATTGTTTCAAATGCAGGAAGAAGGTAGAGATTAAGGACCCCCAGCGGGTTACTCTAAAGAATGGGAGACCGGCTACGCGGGGAGTTTGCCCTGGGTGCGGGACTAAGGTATTTAGAATCGGTCAAGGCTAATCAAACCCCATCAGCAAGAAGGTAAGCCTTTATTAATGTCCGAGATTGATGTACAGGACTTGGCACATCGTTTACCAACCAAGTCCTGAGTCGTGAATGGTAGCACCAGCCATAGGGGGTAACAAGTAGTTTCCGCTCGGTTGAAGCCTCCGGGCTTAATAGTAGCTCAGCCCCCCAATTGCTAAGCAGTGGGGTATGATTGTTAGTCAGGAATAGCTAATATGCTTCAAGGGGAGCAGGCAAGAACCCACACTTCGGCTACCTTTAGAATCATGCGGA
>DAOUMH010000020.1:0-14510 GCA_034411815.1 Dehalococcoidales bacterium
TAATTTGTGGTCTTACCCTATTGACAAAATACATAGTAATATGATAGTATAGACATAGGAATTGATAGTTAAATGATAGTTCCCCCAATACAAAAGTCTAGGCATGGAGGTCAAAAAATGAAACAGAAATCACTAAGACAACTGGCTAGGGAAATGGAGATTAGTCCTGCTTACTTGAGTATGATACTTTCAGGACAAAGGAATCCAAACAATCAGTTGAAGGATAAGCTGTGTTCACTAGGAATGTTCACAAGTGAAGCTAAAATTGGCTTAGGAAGCAAGCACTCTTCCGCTGAGTTACACCCGCCCAGATCATATCTATTCTAGGGCAAAAAAAGGTGCCTGTAAAGTGAGGGTGCTTGCTTCCCAAGTTCCGGTGTCAATCCCTGTTTTCTCATTGCTGGGCGCCGACTTGTCTGTTTCCAAGCACGCTAACAACAATAAGGCTGGGTCCTGTGTGCGTACCGATGACCGGGCTTGCCCGCGAGAGGTAAATAGGTATTTCAGGATACTGCGAGCGTAGCCGCTGGAGCAGCCCATTAGCCTCTTTGAAGTCGGTGGCGTACTCAACGGCTATCCCTTCAACGTTACCGAAGCTTGTGACAAAGTTGTATAGGGAGTCTATCGCCCTGCTTCGTGAGCGTTCCCTTCCGTAGGGTTGTACCTCACCATCCTTAATACCGATGACCGGGTTTACCTTGAGTAATGAGCCAAGGAGGGCTTGTGCTTTGCCAATGCGTCCGCCGCGTTCTAGGTATTCAAGGGTATCAAAGCCGGCACGCATATCTACCTGGTCTATGGTCTGATGAGCTATATCCAGCACCTCATTGAGGCTAGCCCCGGCCTGGGCTGCCTTGGCAGCAGCAATGGTTATGAAGCCCTGTGCCATAACTGCCCATCGTGAGTCTACAACCTCTACCCGGCGTTGCTTTTTCATCAGTCCTGTGGCTTGTAACGCCACCTGATAGGTGGCACTGAGCTTGGAGGTGAGGCTGATAACCACGATTTCATTTTTTTCAGCGAGCTTATCGTATGCGTCAGCAAATGCCGCCGGGGGTGGCACGGAGCTTAGGGGCAAAAGCTTGCTGGACTTTAACTTCTCGTAGAACTGGTCGGGGTTTAGGTCAATGCCGTCACGGTATACATCGGTGCCAAAGCGGACAACGAGCGGGACCACGGTAATCCCGAGCTCCTCAGCTACTTGAGGTGGCAGGTCAGCAACGCTGTCAGTCACAATAGCTACGCCAGGCATAGATAGATATCCTTTCTTCCTTTGGGCTGCCCGGTTGGTATCTTTTCGCGGTGGTACGGGGCTACCAGGCTAGTCACTTTATTACCTCCAGTCGGTTAGTTCGGCCTTTGCCAGCATGCTCCCGAGTACCGTTGACCATAGAGACATGGTAATGCCCGCGCCTAACATCCACAAGTTTATTGGATGTCCAAGCCGGAGGGCTTCCAAGCTTATTGTGGTCAATATGTAAAGGAGGCCTATCCCGGCCGCTGCCAGCATGGAGTGTGCCACTACACGCCACCCTTTCCGCGTCAGGAGCTTGTCTACTATCATCCCTTCCTCCTTAATCCATGTGTTTGGCATTATACTCTAATTTACGACCCCGTGAAAGGGGGTATGTTAGGATTGGATAGGCTGTTAAAGTGGGTGACCGGGTGATAGCTCTGTCACTTCAGTCCGTGTTGAATGGCGGTGACGGCTGCTTGGGTGCGGTCGGAAACCCCCAGCTTCGCCAGAATAGCGCTGACATGGTTTCGCACTGTCCCCTCGGATAGAAATAGCCGGTCTGAGATGTCCGCGTTGCTTAAGCCCTTGGCTAGCAGACGCAATACTTCTATTTCCCGCTCGGTCAGTTTGCTGGTGATTAATGTGGCTGGCTGGGTTTGGTGACTGGAGGCCTGGTGCAGTACTTTCCCTGCTACGGAGGGGTCCACATATGTTTTTCCGGTTACTGTTCCCCTGATTGCCTTGACGACCTCGTCGCGAGGCGTATCCTTTAGTAGGTAACCCGACGCTCCTGCTTGTATGGCATCAAATACCCATTCGTCATCGTCGTAGGTGGTCAGTACAAGGACTTTGACATCCGGGTACTTCGCTCGTATCTGGCGGGTTGCTTCAACACCGTTCATGATGGGCATCTTTAGGTCCATTAAGACTAGGTCGGGGGTTTTTTCTGCGACTATCTCAACGGCAGCCGCTCCGTCTTCAGCAATGCCGACGATGTCGATGTCTGGTTCTAATTTAACCAACATTTCCAGTCCATCCCGGACGATTGCTTGGTCGTCGCAGATAATTACTTTCATGGTTACGTCACCTGCTTATATAGTCAGCCTTATTGTTGTTCCAGCTCCTGGCTTGCTGGTGATATTAAGTTCACCGCCGATTAGTTGAGCTCGTTCTCGTATTCCGGTCAACCCAAAATGGCTGGCCTGGTTGCTCTTTTCTATGTCAAAGCCAACACCATCATCCCACACAGTAAGCGTTACCTTTCCCTCTGTAGATTCTAATTTAACCGCTAGATTCTTCGCACTGGCGTGGTTTACCACATTTGCTACTGCCTCCTGTGCAACCCGATAAACGCACTGTTCCACATCCGGTGACAAAGCCGGCATCTCATCCATAACCGACAGGTCTAGGGACAGGTTAGCACGTGCCGCTGCGTCCTCGGCCATTGTCTTTATAGCCAGTGATAGCCCTAGATCATCCAGAGGGCTGGCGCGTAGTGCTTTCAGTGCCCGGCGGGTTTCCTCTAGCCCGGAATGGGTGGCGGTTAGGGTTTTGTCTATTATGGAGCGTGCCGTCTTCTGGTCAACATCCCAGTATGCCTTTATGGTTTCTAGCTGGACGGACAGACCGCTTAGCGTGTGTGCTAGGGTATCGTGTAGCTCGCGTGCCACCCGGTTCCGCTCCCGGCTGGCGGCCAGGTGTTCCAGGGTGCTGACATAGTGGGTTAGCCGGATATTGGCTGCCTCAAGGGATTTCTGTTGCTCTCTCAATCTGCTTATAAGATAGCTGACGGAAAAGCCCACTGCTAGGAAGATGACGGTTTGAATTAAGGTGATAATAAGTGCTCCCTGGAAGGGGAGGGTGCCTGGCCCTGTAGAGGTCAGCATTATTACCAGATTCAGCCCCAGAACCCCCAGTATAACTAATAACATGGATTGCCATTTGTATTGCCAGGCAACCAGCAGGAGAGCGACGAATACGAAGGGGAACATTGCCAGAACTGAGCTCTCTGCGGTGGCAAACCGCGGGCCGAGGGGATAAAGACTGCCCATTAGATGATTTACTATAAACGGCATGACCGTAATTATGGCGATTACTACCGGAACGAAGGCTTGCTTGAGCTTTTCCTGTATCCATGACCAGTAGGTCAGGGCAAGGCAAAGAAGAGCGATGCACCCGAGCAGGACGTAATAGAGAAGATTGATGTGCTGTGGCCATGGGAAGGCTTGGCTGATTAGGGCTAACACTATGAGGTAGCCAATCCAGAGAAAGGCAGCAAAGCGGATTACGCGTAACACATCCGAATGGGATGTCGTTCTCTCCATGGAGCTATTATAGTTGATAAGCATTCTGATTTCATGTAACTCAAGTCATATATTGATGGCGTTGTCTATGACATGTGTCATTTTAACCAGCTAGGGAAATCATGGCAATAAGCCCTGCTTGATGACTGCATACACTTTCCCATGATTTCGTGCCTGCTGTAAGCTGACAATGGATTACATGGTGAGGAAGCTGGAGAGCTAAGAAATGAAATCATTATTTGCGGTCATGCTTACGGGCATGATGGTATTTGCAGCGATAGGGTGTGGTGGCCAGACGTCGGGGTCGGTAGGCGACGAGGACTCAGGACCGTTCTATGACGACTGTGTTGCCACTGTGAGCATTGTTATGGAGGAGGAGGACTGGGAGTTCATGCAGGATAACGCCGGGTCAGAGGAATATGCGAGGGCAGATTTCTGGTTTGATAATAAACTTGTGCCTGATGTGGCGGTAAGACCCAAGGGGAACTCTTCACTGATGTCGGTGGCCCAGTCCGAGAGCCCGCGTATGAGCCTCAAGGTAGACTTCAACTTTTTTAATTCAGCACGTACTTTCTACGGCCTGAATAAGGTTAATTTTAATAACGGTTTCAGTGACCCGACCCTTATCCGTGAGGTTCTATCTTACGACCTGTTCGAGCAAATGGGGCTTCCTACCCCCCGTGCCTCTTTCGTTGACCTCTGGGTAAATGATACACATCTTGGTCTGTATACGATGGTGGAGCAAATCGACAAGACCTTCTTGAGCAATAACTTTGCTGACAGCAGTGGCAATCTCTACAAACCAGAATCACCTGCCGCCTACTTGAACTGGACAGAGGAAGATTTGCCAGAAGATGAGCAGAGTGATGCTGGTGACAACAGTCTGGATGTCAATCTGGGCGGCGGCAAGCTGAGTGAGATACTGCGGGCTCTCGAGCGGGAGGAGGAATCGACAGAGGAAGAGACTGCCGTTCTAGGAGGCTCTCAGAGGCAGCCGGGGGGTATGCCATTTGGGGATCTGCCGACAGGGAACATGACGCAAAGAGATATGGCCTTTGGGAATACACCAGCGGGGGGTATGTCTTTTGGACAGCAGGATAATCTCCTTGAACAGATGGGGTTGAAGACCAATGAGAATAATCCTGACCACTCTTCACTCTTTCGCCTGCTTGATGTTCTCAATAATGAGCCTGACGAGACTTTTCCCGAAGAGATTGAAAAGGTGCTGGATGTAGACCAGGTGCTGCGATACCTGGCGGTATCAACTGTCCTGGTGCATCTGGATAACTACATCGGCATGGGGCATAACTATTATCTGTATGAGGTTGATGGCAAGTTTACCATCATACCGTGGGATTTAAATATGTCTTTTGGTGGATTTAGCTCGGGAGTGGACCGCCAGCTCGTCATCAATTTCTACATTGACGAACCAACTGTAGGGGCGGTATCTGACCGCCCGCTTGTCTCCCGGCTGTTAGCCGTATCTTCCTACTTGGAAATCTATCACGGGTATCTTGAAGAACTGATAAATGGCCCGTTTTCGCTTGAGGTGATGGGGGCTAAGATTGACGAACTAGTTGATATGATACGTCCTTATGTTGAAGCTGACACGCTCAAGTTCTATTCTACCGCCGATTTTGAAAAGGGGTTGGGTGAAGATGTTGCTACCAATACCCGGATGAGTGGGATGGGGCTGAACATTGGCTTGAAGGCTTTCGTGGCCCAGCGTGTTGAATCTATAGAGAAGCAGCTTGAGGGAGAGCTATCGAGCAAATCCAGTGATGGGACAGGCAATAGCAGTAGGCAGGGGCGAGGCTGGTTCCCGGGAGATGAAGATGACCAGCCGGCGCTCCCGCAAAATCCGGGTGGTCAACGACCTATGTTACCCGGGGTGCCGAATGCCGGTCAGCTTAGTCCCGAAACTTCCGAGGTAGGAGAGTAATCAAGTGGCTGTTCAGTTATATGATACGGCGGTAAATATCAGGAGCCTGCAACAGAGAATTGAGCGTAAATTCTTCGTACTACCCCGGAATATTAACCTTGCCTATGGGCTGCTTCATCAGTTTTGCCGCCTGGATAGTGAATACCCGGAAGAGCAGGTTAACAGCCTCTATTTTGATACTGGGGATCTTGAGCAGTATGTAAAATCGTCTTCTGGAGAATCCCGCAAGAATAAGGTGCGTATCCGCTGGTATCACACTCTTGCTGATTACCGGGAAGAGGTTCCCATATTTCTGGAGCTTAAAACAAGAGAGGGGTTTGCCGGCAGTAAGCAAAGGCGAAGATTGCTGATACCGGCGTCTCACCTTGAGCAGGAGAATCTTCACAGAGGAATTGTCCCTATGACCACACTTATTGATACTATGTCTGGCTTCGGTCATTACCTGGAGATGCCGCTCCACCCTATCATTGTTATATCTTACTGGCGCTACCGGTTCACCGAGATACTGACGGGCAGGCGGGTAGCACTTGACTGTAACATACGGTCGACTATTGTGATGCGGTCGCTGGGCTACGGAGAAGGAGGACTGAAGTTAGCCGATGGTGTTATTGAGGTTAAGGGGAGTGAAGTGGAGCTGCCGGTAACACTACGGCGGATGAGTTTGCTGGATGTAGACTGGAGCCGTTTTTCTAAGTATTCGTACTGTCTGGATTCACACCTGTCGGGGCCGGGTGCCATGGCACGCTTGTGGCCCTCAGGGAGAATAGCTGAAATTTAAAAGGAGGAATTACTGTGTGGGAAGAATTTTTTGCGTTCATTGGGGGCCTTCAATCCCCGGTAGGCCTCGTTGAAGGTATTGTTGCTGTTGGCTTCTCATTGTTGGCCTCAATAATATGCTACCTTATGTACCAGTTCTTTTATGGTTCGAGGCACATCGGCGCCGGGGTACACCGTACCTTTCTCATTGGCGGTCCGGCAATCACTGCCCTTTTTCTTGGTATCCAGACCTCAATACCGCTATCACTGGGGCTTCTGGGTGCCCTCTCCTTTGTCCGTTTCCGCACGCCGGTGAAAGACCCGGCAGAGATAGGGTTTCTCCTTCTGCTGATTGCTTCTTCAATAGGTGCTGCTACCAGTAACTTCTTGATAACTATCCTGCTGTTCGTGGTTGTCTTCATCGCCCTGGGAATTCAGTGGCTGACCCGCAACCGGGTTAGCCTGTTTGGCAGGGGGCATCTGATGGTTTCCGTTGACCAATCCTCTTTCCCCTCACTGGAGAAAAAGATGACCATGTTTCTTAAAGAACGGCTTCGTGGATTGAGCCTGGAGACCATATCCACACTGGATGACCGGGTTGGCTTGCATTATCAGTACCGACGGCAGTCAGGCTTCGATTGGGCAGCCTTCACCAATGAGCTTAACGAGTTGGCTGGCACTGCTAAGGTCGAGGTATTTATGGGCTGATGATATCCGGGGCATGGTTTTGTAATGATAAAAGTTTTTAATGTGTGGGGTGATAAACATAATGAGTACTGTCTCAGGTTTGAGTAGCCCTTAACTAGGTAGTCAGTGCGTGGTAAGCATGGCGGGCTCTGCTGGAGTAACAGGTTGAGATACCGGTTTACGGGGGCAGGGAGGGTGAGCAGCTTCCCTCCCGTAACTCCCCGGAAAGCCGGGAAACGGCATCCCGCCGCCAGTAAATGTACTGACTGGTTTTGGTTTTTTTGAGCAGCTTGTCTAGGTGGCGTATTGCTTGGTCCTACTTAGTGTAATCATCAGCACGGCGATAAGGGCCAGGTCCAGCCCGATTAGGATGAAAACGTTGGTTGCGATGTCAGCCCAGGTGCCCCCCTGCTGACTTATTTGGATGATTGGCTGGACGACGTAGTAGGTTGGGAAAATCCTGCCAATCCACTGGGGTATTTGGGGGAACATGTATATGACAGCGGGGCCAAACAGCAGGATTCCGCCGGCTTTCCAGGTAGCGAAGAGGGTTGTGATATCCTTTATTAAGGCCCCACACAGCAGTCCGATTTCCCCTGCCATTATCGCCCCGAGCGCCAGCACTAGAAGCAGCAGTAGCGGCTCGCTGCCGAAGGCCTGGTTCATAAGCAGTATCACTAGACCCATGAATAGGCTAAGAATCACCCCGAGGAGTCCCTTAGCCGCAAAGATATCCCCGATAGTTGTTGGCGTTACGACCAGTGCCTCGAGGGTCTTTTTCTCCTTCTCGTTTATCACTGAGGTTGCTGGTAAGAACATTCCGCCCACAAATACGGCCATGAGCACCAGAAGTGGTAGCAGACGGTCACTCCAGGGAATACTTATCTCGTCCCCCAGGGTAATGGCTTCAATCTCAACAGGGGCTTCGTGGCCAGCCAGCTCTCTTATCAAGTCGTCTATAACTACCACTGATATGGTGCGATTCTTGGCCAGACTCTCTCCCCATACGTATACTGTGAGCCTAGTTTCCTCTCCTTGGATGATAGCACTATCGAAATTCTCCGGAAGCACCAGCCCGACATCTACGGCACCACTCTCGACGGCCTGTCTAATCTCGGGGATAGTATCATACTCTCTAGTAATCAACGAGGTTGTTTCTTTGGTCATGGTTACCAGCTGAGAGCTACCCTCATCCATGATTCCCAGCTGGGGTTTCTCTGTGAACAGGGTGCCGAAGATTAATGAGACTACGAGAGAGAGGGCAATTGGGGCAATGAGGACCCAGATGAAGATAAAGCCTCTTGGCCCTTGCCACAACTCCTTACCCAGCAGGATGCCGACGCGTTTGAGATTCATTGGAATTTCCTCCTCAGTGCCATGATGCCGATCCAGACCAGGGCAAGGTCAAATCCTAGGAGAATCAGCAGGTTTTGCCAGATATCGCCCCAGCTAGCACCAAAGTTCGCCGTCCGATGGACTGTATCAACCAGATAATAAGAGGGGATGCCCCTAACCCAGCCGGTGACGGCTCCCGGGAACACGACGCCGAAGGTGGGGATGAGCAGGATGATGAAAATGACAATGCCCCAGGATAACACCGACATGAAGTCTTTGCTCAGGGTGGCAATGATAAAGCCAACGCCGGTGACCAATAAGGCACCGAGCAGCAGTGTAGTTATCATTATCAGCGGCTGCTGGTTCAGGCCGCCGACGATAACCATGAACAACACTGTCTGGCCCAGAGCCAGGGTTATGCCCGTGATGCCCTTGGCGGCAAACAGGTCCCAGACCGTCATGGGGGTGACCAGGAGTGCCTGGACAGTTCGCCGTTCCACCTCCTCGCTAATCAAGTTGGCCAGACCGAAGGTTTCAAATATGAGGATGGCGACGGCAAACAGTGGGACCATGCGGTCTCGTGGCGGTATCTGCATGCCCGTCATATCCGGACCCAGAATCTCCTCCGATACATTGATAGCCAGTGCCTGCCCGGTCTGCTGGTAGGTCAGTTCTTTGATGAGAACCTCAACGATGTCTTTGGTTTCCTCAGGCACAGCCGAGGCGAAATACACGCTGATTCTGGGTTTCTCTCCAGATAAGAGAGTTTCCATTATGTCTGCCGGAAGTACAATCCCGGCTATATATTCGTCCTCTACAATAGCTGCTTTAAGTGCTTCCTCAGATTCGGCCATATGTATTTCCAGCCCTTCTTCTATCTGTTCAAAGACTGGAGGCATCACCGGGGCGTAAATTCCTATCTCCAGATTTTCATTGACCGAACTGGGCATAACAAAGTATATGATTAAGTAGACAACAAGACCGAGCACGGTAATTAGGGCAAAGAACCGATTTCTGAAGAAAAGGGAGAGGTCTTTAGAGACGAGGGTGCCGATAATACGCCAGTTCATCCCGTGAGTCCCCGTCCGGTGATACTGATGAAGATGTCCTCCAGTGTGGCTTCCTCGCTGTGGACAGTGACCACCTTATGCCGGGTAAAGAGTTCGTAGATAGCCTTGGGCGTCTCCGGAGTGTCCAGGATGATTTCCAAGTCCTCAAGTTCCCCGCTGTCTGTTGAGACCTTAGCCTTGAGAGCTCTTTCTCCGTATTGCTGTTTGAGGTTGTGGGGGGTATCCAGAGCCACTATCTTCCCCTGATTCATAAAGGCAACCCGGTCCGAGAGCTTATCTGCCTCCATCATGTCGTGGGTGGTGAGGAGAACGGTGGCTCCTCGCCGGCGCTCCTCAAGGATGATACTCCTGATGGACTCAGCGGATGTGGGGTCAAGCCCAGTGGTGGGCTCATCAAGAAACAGTATCCGGGGGCGATTCAGAAGCGATCTTGCTACCATGAGGCGCTGCTTCATTCCTTTCGAGTAGCTGTCGACACGGTCTTTCTCCCGGCCTGCCAGACCAACTCGCTTCAAGAGGGCATTGCCGTCGAATGAGCGGACACCGAACAGGCGGGCAAACAGTTTGAGGTTCTCTATGCCGCTCATCTGCTCATAGAGATTGGTCAGCTCAAAGCAGATACCAATCTGCCCCTGTACCTTCTCAACATTTTTAGCAACATCCATACTAAGTAGGGTTGCCTTTCCCGCTTTGGGCTTGAGCTGTCCTGTCAGCATCTTGACGGTAGTCGTTTTACCAGCACCGTTAGGACCGAGAAAGCCCAGGATTTCTCCCTCAGCCACGTTAAAACTGATGTGATCCACGGCAGTCATTTCACCATACCAGTAGGTCAATTCGTCAGCAACAATCGCATCGATGGCCATGTAATCTCCTTTCCGACTGTATGCATAGCTCAGCTTGCGGTAATTCTATCACGTGCTGAGTATTTCGGGAAGAGATACGAATGTAGATTCTATAAAGCTTGAGTCTTTCTCGCTTGGTGGTTTTGGCTGTGAATGATACAATTATAACGCAGGGTGAATTCTAGGCAGGCTCCCGATAGACCGGTTCAAGTCAGGATGTGAAATAGTGGAAGATAGTTTATCAACAGCCTCTATTGCCAGTAATCTAGCGACCCGCTTTGTCGGGCAGAGGGTTATCTACTATCCCAGCCTGACGTCAACAATGGAGGTAGCGAAGCAAGAGGCTCAGCAGGGAGCGGTAGAAGGCACGGTTGTTGTTGCTGACGAGCAAACTGCGGGTAGGGGTCGAATGAAGCGTGTTTGGCTGTCGACGGAGGGCAGTGTTGCTTTGTCGGTTATTCTCTATCCTAGTTTAGCTTACCTGCCTTCCCTTGTATTGCTGGCTCCCCTGGCTGTGGTTCATGGTGTTGAGGTAGCCACCGGGTTAAGGTCACAGATTAAGTGGCCTAATGATGTGCTTATTAATGGGAAGAAGTTTTGCGGGATTCTAATTGAGACCAAGGTAAGCGGGGACACAGTGGATTACGCAGTTATAGGTATCGGGGTAAATGTTAACCTGGAGCCTTGTGATTTTCCTGAGATTCAGCCGGCGGCTACCAGTCTTTCCAGTGAGCTGGGGGGAAGAGTTTCGCGCTTGAGTGTGATACAGTGCCTGCTGGTTGAACTGGAAAGGTTGTATCTGGCTTTGCTGGCTGGAGGCTCTATTTACGAGGAGTGGCGGGATAGCCTGGTTACGCTGGGTAGCAGGGTACGGGTCAGGTGGGGCGAGACCGTATATGAAGGCGTTGCTGAATCTGTAGCCGAGGATGGCAGCCTTCTGTTGCGCCATGCAGATGGTGACCTGTCCAGAATTGTAGCCGGAGATGTTACGCTACGGGGTTAGATAGAATAACCCACCCCCTCCCCCACTGAGGGAGGGGGCAATAACGACCTCGGTTTTGCCTTGAGCTATTTGTTACCCTGTTTAGGCGGCAGAGTTGCTGGTGCTTCCTTCTTCATAAATATACTGAAGAGGTCAATGGGCAGGGGGAAGATTAGGGTGCTGTTTCTCTCTGAAGCTATCTCGGTCAGTGTCTGGAGGTAGCGAAGCTGTAGTGTGGTCGGCTCCTTACCGATAATGGTTCCGGCTTGGGCAAGCCTCTCTGAGGCTTGGAACTCACCATCGGCGTGGATGATTTTGGCTCGCCTTTCTCTCTCTGCCTCAGCCTGAGCTGCCATCATCCGTTTCATCTGTTCGGCAAGTTCAACCTCCTTAATCTCTACCGTGCTGACCTTTACCCCCCAGGGGTCAGTGTGTTCATCAATTATCCTCTGCAGCATTTGATTGAGCTTTTCCCTCTGCGTCAATAGCTCATCCAGCTCGGATTGACCTAGCACATTCCGCAGTGTTGTCTGGGATATCTGTGATGTAGCCCTGATGTGGTCTAGTACCTTAACCACGGATGCCTCAGGGTCTACCACCCTGAAGTAAACCACGGCGTTCACCCTGACGGTGACATTGTCCTTAGTAATCACCTCCTGTGATGGTACATCCATGGTTACCACCCGTAGGTCAACCTTCACCATCCGGTCAATGAAGGGGATGATTAGGAAGAAACCAGGGCCTCTGGCTCCAACCAGTCGCCCTAAACGGAAAATGACCCCCCGCTCATACTCGGTGACGATTTTAATCGCCATGGAAAAAAGTATGAGCACAGCTAAGACAATGATACCGATAACAATAGGATTCATCTGTTTACCTCCTCTATTCTTTCTTGGTTACCCATAGTTTTAAGCCATCGACCTTGGTTATAATCACCTCCTCCTCAGGTGCCACCCGGCCTTTCTCTGATATTGCTGTCCAGCGCTCGCCTTCAATGAGAACTACTCCTTTGGGTTTCAGCGCTACCTTGACTACGGCTGTCTTGCCTATCAGTTCTTCTTTGCCGGCAGATACCTGCTGCCGGTGGGCCCGTATCCCCCAGATAATGGCGACAGCAAGGAAAGCAGCAACACAAATCGCCATTATGACAATCTGCCATGGAGCTACTTGTAACAATAGAACCCCCTGCTAACAATAGGATTCATCTGTTTACCTCCTCTATTCTTTCTTGGTTACATAGAGTTTTAGTCCATCGACCTTGGTTATAATCACCTCCTCCCCGGATTCCACCTGTCCCTCCTCTGAGACCGCTGTCCATCGTTCACCTTTGAAGAAAACTGTTCCCTCAGGTTTCAGGGTTGCCTTGACTACAGCTGTCTTCCCCACCAGTTCTTCCCTACCGGTAGAAGCCTGGTGGCGGTGAGCTCTTATGACCCGTTGGACTATAAAGGCGAAAAAGCCGGCGAGGCAAATTGTGATTGTGGCAATCAGCCAGGGGCTTACTTGAAACAAGGGTCCTCCCTTGAACAGCATTAAGGAGCCAATGACTAGTGAGGCTATGCCTCCTGCCGTAAATAAACCAAAGCTGGTGGTAAATACCTCGGCGATAAAGAGACCGAAGGCTAGAACTATCAGTAAGATGCCGGTATAGTTGACCGGTAGCATCCCTAGCGAGTAGAAAGCCGTCAGCAGGCAGATGCCACCGACTATGCCCGGGAAAATAAGCCCCGGGTTGAAGATTTCAACCATTATCCCCAGCATAGCCAGGCTTAGCAGTATGTAGGCAATGTTTGGGTCGGCAATTGAATAGAGGAAACCCTCGGTCCAGCTCATATTAATATGGTTGGTTGTAGCCCCTTGAGTATGCAGGGTGACCATCCTGTCATCGAGCATGGTTACCTGCCTGCCATCAAGTTGAGTGATGAGGCTATCAAGATCGGGGGTGATCATATCAATGACATTGAGCTCTAAGGCCTCCTCTTCCGTGGCTGAAACGCTTTCTCTAACAGCTTTTTCCGCCCATTCCATATTGCGCCCGTGAGCACCGGCGATGCTTCTTATATAGGCAGCAGCGTCATTAACAACCTTTTCCTCCATGGTCTCTGACATCTGGGCCTCACCTTCACTGTCCAGGGATACCGGGTGGGCGGCGCCAATGGCAGTATTTGGTGCCATGACGGCTACATGGGCGGCTATGGTAATAAAAACACCTGCTGAAGCAGCCCGAGCTCCTGAAGGAGAGACGTATATCACTACCGGTACCCGGGCATTAACAATATCCTGGACAATGTCGCGCATTGAGGTGTCCAAGCCGCCCGGCGTATCCAGCTGGATGATGCAGGCTATGGCGTCATTGTCTTCGGCATGGTCAATCCCGCGCGCAATATAATCAACAAGGACGGGGTTGATGGTGCCCTTGACATTGAGCACATCAATCGTGGGTGTAGCCGCCTGAACCCCAACGGCTGTAAGGGCAGTAATCAGCAGGCCCGTTAGCAATAAAATGCGTATGACCTTTAGCATAATCAACCTATCCGAAAGATGTATGGAATTATATAGTGATTATAATCTTAATTGCAAATAAGTGGGGGAGACTTTGTCAACCCGAGATGGTTGTGGTTGAATAGCTGGGTGAGGTGGTGTAAAATTTACCCACTGTTCATTTGAGGATTCGGCATGAAGGTTCAAAGATGCAAGGGGACTCGTGACCTGTCCCCCGAGGAGATGAAGGGGTTTCGCCTGATTGAAGGGGCGTTTAGAGACTGCTGCCTCAAATGGGGCTACGAGGAGGTCAGGACACCGACCCTGGAGTACCTCCACCTGTTTACCTCGACCGGGACGCTTACCCCCAGTATGCTGGGCAAGGTCTACTCCTTCCTTGACTGGGATGGCTGGAGTGGTGAGAGAGTGGTGCTGAGACCTGATGGCACTATTCCTGTAGCTAGGCTTTATATTGATGGCATGGGGGGGAAGGGGGTGTCCAAGCTCTTTTATGTATCTAATATCTTTATCTTTGAAGAGACGGGGAAGGAAACGAGGGAGAGGTGGCAGTGTGGGGCCGAGCTTATGGGCGCCGGCTCAACTATAGCCGATGCCGAGTTGATAATACTAGCCTTGGAGGTTCTGAAAAGGTTGAGGCTTAAAGGCGTGGAGTTAAGGCTATCACACACCGGATTAATACGAGCGCTCTTGGCTAAGCTTGGGTTGAGCCAGGGGGAGCAAGCTAGGATACTTGACCAGATTCTGGACGGAGATAAGGACGCCCTGACCAGGCTAAAGCCGGGAAGTCCGGAGCTAAAAGAGGCGCTATCCCTTTTACTGGGCCTGAAGGGAAAATCCTCAGGATTTCTGAAGAA
>DAOUMH010000021.1:0-21750 GCA_034411815.1 Dehalococcoidales bacterium
CCCCCGGTCAAGCCCGACAGCAAGGAGGACCAGGGCCGGCCGGGCACCCATTGCAGCAATATCGCTGAGGGTGACGGCTGCTTGGCAAATTCCCCCATCGTCATCATATTAATCCCTTACCTGCTTTTGTGCCATAACCAGTAATACCCTTTCAACCGTCTTTGTTAACTCAACGGCTCGCCTTCATCAACGATTTAATACGCTGCGTAAATCCCCCCACAACCCGCAGAACATCACCTTGAACTTATTAGGGTCTTCGCAAACCCATATTCTATTTAGCTTGTAAGGGTCATCTTCAATGCTAACAAATTTGTCGGAGACAGTTACAGCACAAGTAAAGCCGGCTTGTTTCACCAATTTGACTATTTCAGTGTTAAAATCGCCGTTAGGATAGGCAAAGGCGCTAACTTCTCGGTTAAGTCTTTTCTCGATTTCTTTTTTCGACAGAATAATCTCGTCCTTAGCTTGCTTTAAGGGTATATTGGTCAGAATGGGATGGTTCACTGAATGAGCCCCGAAACTTATGCCGTTGCTGCTCATTTCTCTGATTTCATCCCATGACAATATAAGCTCTTGGCCTAAGTTAGGAGGGATGTCCACCTGGCAGGTGTTGATTAGCCTTTCTATCAAAAGGCCTTTTCGGGCCTCAGGCAATTTTTGCAGTCTCTTAGTAATTGTCAAACTGGCCCGAGATTTATCAGGTGCAGATTGGAGAGAATAATCACCGAGCTCACCCAAGCTTAGTCGGCTAACCGAGGTATGCTGGATAACATAGCCGATTCTATCCCACCAAAAAGGCTTGTTGGTGCCAATATGACCAGTGGTAAGAAAGATGGTTGCCGGAATGTGATGCCTTTTGAGAATAGGATAGGCGTGGAGGTAGTTATCCTTATAGCCATCATCAAAGGTAATCACCACGGCTTTTGAGGGAAGAGGTTTCCCCGAATACACTTTCTCTGTCAGCTCGTCAAGCGAGATGACCTCATAGTCTCGGCAGTAACCTTCGGTTTGCTTTTCAAAGATTTGGGTGTTTAGTGGCTCAAGGGAGCCCCCGACTTGGGGGGGGGAAACCCGGTGATACACCAGGACAGCTACCTGCGACTTCCCCATTTTCCCCCTCAAGGAAGCATAGGCATCCAGAAAGCCAAGGCGGTTAGCTGTAGCTGCCAGCAACCCTTTTACTTCCATACCTCTGAGCCTCCGTTGGCATAGAGCAGACTTCTCCCCTCAAACTTATCCTGATATTGAGCTATGTCTTGCCATTCGCAATCCCTATCCAGCAGCTTCCCATTGACAACACCACAATACCTGAGGTAGATATACCCTTCTTCAATAGGCTTATCCTCTTTAATCAGCGAGATGGCATAGGTTGGCGAACGAACTCCGCCTTGGCTTTCTAATCTGAATTGACCATAATGGTCAGTATATATTCTAGTACCCTCCTCACTGTATTGCCTAAGCCATCTAATGGCGTGAGTTTCTTCTTCGTGAATAAATGTCGCATCATAATCCCAGCCTTGAGAGTTCAGGGTGATCATTTGCGGAATATTAAATATCTGGTACATTGTGCCACTGGTGCACATAAAGTAGGGGATGAGAACCAGTAACGCCACTAAATAAGCCCACTTGACACGGATAAAGTTAGTAATCGCTATGCCGCCAATAACAAAAAACGGTGCTAGGACAGTCAGCATCTGGAAAAGAGGCCTTTCCAGTGTGTAGCCCTTGGCGATATGGGGAAGCGCTACTGCGGCTACCAAAACAATGCAGCACCCGATTGAAAAAGCGAAGAACTCGATATCAAACCTCCGGAACAGGAAACCGGGGCGGTGGCCCTTTTCTCCAGTGAGGGCAAGCGTGCTATAACGTTTGGCTACGGTGGTCAACACCCCAACGGCAATCAAGGCGACAATCAACCAGGAGGAAGCGAGGTATATTTGCCGGGGGATGGTTAGAGTTTTGAACCCAACCCCAAAAACCTGGGCTACCTCAGCACCTCTGGACTCAAAGATAAAGAAATCTTGTAGGTTTCTCAAGGTATTTGTAATATAGTTCACCCCGGAGGCGAAGGCTGTTCCAGTGGCTTGGCCGTACCACAGGAAGAGCATCGCAAAGAAGAGAATTACAATCCCGATGGTGGTATACCTTTTCAGGCGAACTTGGCTGCCCTCTGCAACAGCGGCTTGATTACTGGATGAGAGGTTTGTTGAATTTGGAGGAACATCCTTAGGCAGATTTGCCTCCAGACTTGGCTTCTTTTTAGAGGTGACAATTCTGGGGATGATCTGCATTCCGATTAATGTAAAGAGCAAGACAAAGAAGAAGATGTAGGTAGTAGAGTAGTGGGAGGCAATGCAAGAGATAGCGAAGATAATGAACAACAGCCTTTTGCTAAACTCGCTCAGCCTGTCCTGAAATAGAACCATTGCTGATAAGGTAAAGAAGAGGATGGCAACATCAGTGCGAGCGTGGCAAGCCGCTTCAATGAAATCGAGGTTTGCTATGATTAGAAACGAGGCTAAGAAGGCGTAAAAGCTGCCGATGTATTTCTCGGAGATAAGGTAAACCACCAGAGGCAAGATGGAAACAATGAGGGGGTAGAGAATCTTGAACAGATATTCCGGATTTATATTTAGGAATAACTGATATATTGTGGGCAATATTGAGATACTAAGGCAAGCGCTCGAAGTGCTTGGCTCAAATATACTCCACTTTCCGTTGTTGTAGGTCTGCAGGAAGTAAAAGAAGTCGGTATGAACATCGGCTCCAATAATATAGTTTGACCTCAGCCCAAAGAGCAGCACCAAGGATACACCAATAAGAAATATCATTAGTGGATAAACTTTTCCAGAGACCTGTTGGTGCTTTACAGCGACGAAAATAACATAGGCGGGAATCAGAAAGAGCAGTGCCATCAGTATCGTGTTATTGTCGGTGGTGTTCATAAGATGCATGCCGGAGATGCTTAGCAAAGGGAAAAATGCTGGCAGGAGCAGGAAGGCTTTCTCTTTGGTGCTTAGCTTGAAATCGGATAGGCCGATGAAGGAACCGGTTCGATTTCTGCGATAGGCGACAATAGCCAATATCACGATGATAATGCTGAAGGTGATTAGCAGAGAGTTTGTTGATAAAGGTGTATCGTAGCCAAAAAGCGGAAACACTTGGTTGATTAGAAACCCAAAGAGCATGAGAAATGCGATGCTAAGCCCTACGGACAAGACGAACTTCCCGGTCAGCCCTAGGTTTACCTTCAGGATACGAAGGATGAGTACTCCAGGGATTATGGTGAAAAAGGTAAAGCCCAATACTTGTCTCAAGACAGGAATGTTCAGGAAAATGGCTAGGTCAGTGATAACGAGAAGTACTAGGAATAGAAGAAACCTTTTGCCACCGGAAGTTCTTAGTGATTCAGTCATTCTGGTGCTTACCTAAGAGGTTGCTTAGTATCTTTCTATATCTCTCCATCACTCTCTCGCAGGTAAAATCCTTTTTCACAAGGACGCAGGCGTTCTTTGCAACTTGTCCAAGTTTGGGTGGCCACATAACTCACCGTATGTTGCTTCTAGCTGACGGGCTATTCGGTTCCAGTTAAACCTCTCTCGCACCAATAACCTGCCTTTATTACCAAAGTCTTGCGCTGCCTTGTTGTCACTGAGGAGAGCCAGTATCGCTTTGAATAAGGCATTTTTATCGTAGGGAATGGCAAGCCCGGCTTGACCATCAATGATATCAGCTATACCACAGCGGTCGGTGACTATCACTGGTGTGCCACAGGCACATGCTTCAAGAACTGATATAGGAAATGTTTCATAGAATGACGGCAAGGCATATATATCGGCGTCTATATAGGCTTTTAATCTGTCTCTTCTGTAAACCGGACCGGTGAGCAGAACCCGGTCTTCAATTCCGAGTTCGCCTATCAACTCTTTGAGCGACGGTAGATACCCATCGTCGGGGCCGATGATTACCAGCCTGATATTACCGATCTCTCGGGCAATTTCAGCAAAGGCTTGCGTTAGCAGTTCAAGCCCTTTAATTTTATGTATTCTGCCCAAATAGAGGATTATTTTCTCATTGTTATTTATGCCCCACTTTTTCCTGAATTCTCCTCTCCCGGGTGGATTATCGAACTCAGCCAGGTCAATCCCGTTAGGCACCACCTCAATTCTGTCCTTTGCTATGCCGATTTCTTCGTACTGTTCAGCCTCTGTGTTAGTGGTTGCGATTATCCTAGAAGCGTCTTTCAGCAACCGGTATCCCCAGAGGAAGTCATACAATTTTTTCAAACCTTGTTTAGTCATTATTCTGGGCAGTGACCCGTGAGGCTGCAGCAGATAGGGAATCCCGTGCTTCTTAGCATAGTGATGAGCGATTATATTTTGAAGAGTGCGGTATTCGTGTATATGAATAATGTCGAAGCTTCTCCACTCCTTGACTGATAAAAACATATCTGGGGAGAGAAAGATATTGTGCTTATAAGCCAGGGAGTTGCTGAGATTTCGGAATCGTCTTACCCTTATCCCTGCGATTACCTCCTCTCGTTGTTCTGTCCGGTGCTGGGCATTGAGGGCATCAGTAGTAAAAACCGTTACTTTATGGCCCCTTCTTACTAATTCCTTGGATAATTCATAACATACCTGTAGCGGACCGCCGTAATCCCAGGCTGGCACAAAATATGGTATCACCTGGAGAATTCTCATCGTCTTCTAGAACCTGGCACTGGCTTTAATCTTATCCCGATTCTCTATAACCCAATCGTATACCTGTTTAATCCCATCCTTCACCTTCATCTTGGGTTCATAACCCAAGACCCGTCTTGCCTTCTCGATGGAAGCCCTGCGGCGGGTGATTTTATCCCAGTCCCGTCGGGCGACAAATTCTACCCCGCCGGGGTTGCCGGTCAGCTCGTTTATCATATTAGCAGTGTCAATAACCTTGGTCTCGGTCTCTGAAGCTAGGTTGAAGGCACCACCTACAGCTTCAGGGATTACCCCTAGCCGCATTGTGCCATCAACAATATCTTCCACGAAGGTAAAGTCTCGGGTCTCGTCGCCGGTGCCGGTGATAGAAAGGGGTTTGTGATGTAGTGCCCACCAGGTGAAGTTGGGGATGACATTACGGTAAGCCCCGGGTATTTCTCCGGGACCATAGACATTAAAGTAACGAGCAATAGCTACTGGCAGGTGGTAGTAGTTATAGAAGAAGTTACAGTAGAGCTCCCCCAGTAACTTGGTGATTTGATAGGGGGTATCTAGATGAAGGGAAACGAAATCCTCCTTAAGTGGCAGTGGTGCCTGACTGCCGTAGACAGAACAGCCCGAAGAGGCAAACACGACCCTTCCCACCCTGGCCAGGTGAGAATATTGCAGAACCTTTAGAATTCCCTGTCCGTTAACTATAAGGTCAGTCTCGGGGTTATCTACCGAGTTCTGATTAGCAAAGTGAGCCGCTAGGTGGAACACAAAGTCCAGTCTCTCCGCAAAGGCTCTCTTGAGGGTTTCTTCATCTAAGATACTTCCCTGAATGAAGACGACATTAGGGGCAGTGGGGATATTCCACTTCTCTGCTGCCGAGAGGTCATCTAGAACGATAATCTTAGCCGCTGCAGCGTTGCTTAAGGCTTTAGTAAGGTTGCTGCCGATACAGCCGGCGCCTCCGGTAATAAGGATATTTTTGCCCTTATACTCATTTAGATACGATTTCACGTTGTTTCTCCTTTATCGCTTCTTCTAAGATTCTCTCAAACTCATCGGTGATGTTATCCCAGCTGTTACGCTTGGCAAAGCTTCTTGCCCTTCCCCCTAGCTCCTCTAGTTTACCATTATGGAGTAGTTGGGTAGCCTTGGCAATAACATCCTCAGGGTTATCCACATAGACTACGCCATTATCCTTGCCAAATTCCTTTATTACCCCGGGAAGGCGGGTTGAAATTACCGGCCTTTTCATTGCCATATACTCATACAGCTTTATGGGGACGATATCCTGCATAATCGGTTCCCGGGGATAGGCTGGAAGAAGGCAAACATCAGCGGCGGCAATAAATGATGGTATCTTCGAATAGGGCTTCTTGCCGGTGAGGATAAGCCTATCCTTCAGGTTATATTCTTGCTGAATCCTTTGTAACTCTTTATAGGCATCGCCTTCACCCACGATGAGCAGTTTAAGGTTAGGGTTTTGGGTTTGGGCTAGCCTTAAGGCGACCTCCTTTAGCCCGGAGAAATTATATAGCCAGCCCATAAAGAAGAGAACGATGTCATCTTTATTGAGCCCACAGCTTTTTCTTACCGTTTTGCCGTCAATATCGGGGTTAAAGTGGTCAATGTTGATGCCTGCCCTCAGTATCCCGGTTCGCTCTGGGGGAGCCCCCAGTTTTATCACATAATCAGTAAGTTTTTCGTTAATCGCTAGTATCTTATCTGCCTGCCGAAGGGTCTTGTTCTCCACCCACTTTCCTATGGGTCGGAAAGGCTTAAACGGGATAAGCCGATGGTTCACATCATTCCAGTAGTAAACGAATGGTATCCTGTTTCTCCTGGCGGCTTTCATCGCTAGACGGGCATTCAGGATGTCCCAACCCACGATTACATCTGGGGCGAATTCAGCTATCTGTCTATCTATCTCCCTGCGGTGAGAAAACACTAGAGAGATATAGTCCAGCCCGGGGATTTTTATAATGCCGGGGCGAATTACCATAATTCTAGCCTGGTCATAAATCTTGGATACATTATTGAAGACGCTTCGGTTCGAGTGGAATTCTCGTTTACCCTGGGTTTTCCAGGCAATCTCATAATCCACGACTCGAATTTTATGCCCTCTCAGAGAGAGCAATTCGGCTAAATGGTGCTGTTGTCCCGGGTTACGCTTAAGCCAATCGGTTTCTTGAACAGAGAGTATCTTCATAGTTACTTGGCTGGCTCCTTTCTGGCGACCACCATTATGAAGGGGGCTAGGGTGGCTATAGGAAAGAATAGCCCCTTCTGGCTGATAATCCTGAGTCCTCGCTGGCTAAGGCTTCTCCGGAACGATTTAAGGGTTCTGGCTTTTAGGGTCATACTGGCCGAATCCTCCCTTAGGTAGGCTCGGGCGAGAGCCGGATTTAGTTTGTTCTTAATATCAAAGAAGAGATAACCTCGGGGCTTAATTACCCGGGTTATTTCATTCAGAACCTTCTCTAATAGAGCATCGGTGAAGTGGTGTAGAATTTCCACACTTAGGACGACATCAAACCTTTGATTAGGAAAGGGTAGCTGCATAACATCAGCAGCGACGAAGTCAGCCTGGGGCACGTTTTGGTGTGCCTCAAGGAGTGCCGATGAGCTTACATCGAGGCCAATGATATGATATTCTTTTCCTCCCAGGGTTTTCTCGTATCGACCGATACTGCACCCCACATCTAGAATCAGTGAATTTGGGGTATCGAATTGACAGCGCTCCATCTCGGTTACTACTGCCTTAGCCTCCTTCTCCCACTTCCTGATAGAGTGAGAATACATCCTGTGGTGGTTAGCCTTACTGTAGTTCCGGATAAGGTTGAGATGCCTTTGTTGATTGTCGTCTCCCATTTTTACTGACTCCTCGATAAATCTAGATGGAGAATGATATTATCCTATCTGTTTGATAACCCAGGGGCCGAGCCGATTGGCAATAGATTCTGGCATATAGCGGCTCCACAGGTCTGATATTCGCTGGTAGCGGATCTCTTGCCTCTCTTTCAGCTTCTTCTTGCAGAACTGGTAAAAGTAGGGCATCTTAACCGGTATACCTCCCCAGCGCTTTTTGAATAAGACAGTACCCTCATTTTCCCGACTTCTTCCAGAGTCAAGGTAGCTGAAGCCATGTTCGTTTCCCCACCTGATAGTATACCATTGGATTAGGTCATTTGGCGCTAATTGGAGGTATTTTCCGGACGAACAACTGTAGGCGTGATGAATTGTGCCTTGGTGAAGGAAGAAGAGCCCCCCGGCTATATACTTCTCGTCGTATTTAGCCAGAGGTATTATCAGGCTCTGCGGATAAAAAAAACCCCACAGTTTTTCAAAGAACCTGAAGGGCTGTGGTGGGCTGCCCAGCTTCTTCATGGTTTTCTGGTAAAGCAGGTAGAACTTTTGCAAATCTGCTTTGCTCCCTGCCTCTACGACCTGAACTCCGTTTCTTTCTGCCTTCCTTACCATATTTCTGTTCTTATCTCCTATACCCTTCCATAGCTCCTCGATTTTCCTGTCGAGTGGCAGTATGAATGTCAGATAGTCGTCTCTTCTCACGAAGCCTCGTTCATTGAGAGTTGCAGAATACCGTTTGTCAGGGCACCGTATTTCGATAAAGTCTACATCTAGATCCCGGGCAACTTCTTGGCACTGGGCTATGAGCTTGTTGGCCGTTCCATTATCTTTGGCACAGGGCCCACCATAATCAGCAAATGGAAGTGAAATCAGACGGTTCCCGAAAATCCGGCTTTGGATATAGGCCAGGGGGAAAATGCCGTTATCTTCCTGTAGGTAAAGCAACCTATATCTATAAACCTCGTCAAGCAAGGTACCCCACTGGTAGAGATGGTATATCTTACTACTGTCGTCATCGGTTACCAGTTTATTCCAGGTGTCCTGTATTGCAGGGTTCATAGCTTTCCTCTGTTATGCGGGTGTTTTCTGGGCTAGCATCTGGTAGATATCGACCAATTTCAAAAATGTATAGCCTCTCTGCTGGAGTATTCCAATGAATTTATCGAGAAGGGCCATCCCGTCTGTATCTCTTTGGTATATCCTCCTGTATATCTGGCGGCTACTACCCTGAGATATTCCCACTACTTCCGGTCGTTTTCCTCAAATATATGGATTTGTAGGGACAAGGCTCACTCCTTAAGTGCTTAACTACAGCTTCTTTTGAATTTACGGATGACCTCCACAATCTTATCACCTTCATCTGGTGAAAGCTCATGATGCACCGGTATGTTCAGATTCTTCTTGCCGGCCGCTACAGAGTTGGGCAGGTAAGCCAGCGGGGAGTCATACATCTTATCTACTTCTATACCCTGCTTTAAACAGTATTTATACATTTCATCTCGTTGATCTGTTTGTATTGTATATCTAAAGTAGGTATGTCTTCCATGCTCCATTTCCAGAGGAGTGGTTACTATATCGCCCAGTCTTTCGGAGTAATATCTGGCATTTGCTCTCCGCTTCTCTATAATATGTCCCATCCTTCCCAGCTGCTTATATACCAGGTAGCATTGATAGTTAGACAGAGTTATATTAGTGTTTTTAAATATAGAGGCTTGCCGTTTAAAGAAGGGCAACAATATGTGTTCCCGCAGCGGGGTATATAGCTTGGCGGGCATTCGCTTAATCTGTCCCATTGTGCCTAGAGAAACAGATAACCCGGCGAAAGCCCGAAGCGATGAGTCGGATTCCCAATCGCAATTTACCTCGGTATTAGCTAGTAACACTCCTCCCCTGAATAGAGCAATGTCCTTGCTAAACCTGAAGCTAAATATAATAAAATCGCCGAATGAACCGAGCTTTCTTCCTTGGTATTCCCCTCCCAGGGCTTGAGCGGCATCTTCGATAATCAGTAAACCATTTGCCCTGGCGATTTCAATGATTCGGTCCATCTTACACGGATTCCCATATAGGTGGGTGACTAATACTGCTTTGGTATTCTTGGTGATATGCCTCTCAATATGTTCGGGGTCAATGTTAAAGGTTCGCTGATCTATATCTACATAAACTGGACGGCAAATTGGTTCTATGGCGACCCGTACCGATTCACAGATATATCCGGGAACCAGAACCTCATCCTCCCTCTGCAACCTCATCATCTTTAGCGCTAGGTAAATGCTGTTTCTGCCATTGGCAGTAAAAAGTATGGTTTTCTTATTAAACTGTGCTCTCAATAAATCTTTTAGCTTGCTTATATAATCCTCGGCAGGAAACGACATAATTTCTTTTAGCGTTATTGGTGGCACGTGTAATGGTATCACAGCTAGAGCCTCTTATTCTTTAAGCGTCCGTTCCTTGAGTTAGCTTCTGCTAGAGTCTCTCCCCGAGATATAGCATGGTAAACATCAGACAGTTTCAAAAATGTATAGCCTCTCTGTTGGAGTATTCCAATGAATTTATCGAGGAGAGCCATCCCGTCTGTATCTCTTTGGTATATCTTCCTGTATATCTGGCGGTACAGAAACGCCTTATTTTCTAACTGTAGTTTCACCGATGAGGTCAGGGGGAGAAGGTCGTGAAGGTGGAAGCCAAAGACTATTAACCTTGGCAGGGCAAAGGTTCTCAGGAGGTAAAGGTAGGGTTTACCGAAGAGCTTAATGTAACTCAAGGCTAGAGGAATCCTGATCGTCCTTGAGAATACGGCAATCGGAAGCTCGATTAATCCAGTGCTATTTTCCCGATAGGGGCTTACTGGCTTGCCCAGGTTGTTAAAAACACCCGGTCTTATTGAAGGGAAGACACTGGAATCGAACTTAAAACCATTATCCGCCAGCGTTTGGAGGTCGTCATCTCTGATGATACCTAGTGGGGAGCGATAGCCTAGGGGGTCCTGGTTAAAAAAATGCCGATAGACCTTCTTCCCTTTCTCAATCTCAAGCCTCGGGTTAATTGTATCAGGCCCGGGGTGAGAATAGGAATGAAGCTCAAATTCTATATCAAGCTTTGCCAACTCATCTATTATGTGGGGGTGGGTTTCTAGAAGCGACCCCTGGATAAAACCGGTTAGTGGGACGCTTTTTGAGTTTAAAAAACCAACCAGCTCAGGGATATGCTTTAGCCCTTCGTAGCTGGGCTCGATAAGCAACTCACCGTAGTCCTGCTCGACATCTATGGTCAGGCAGGCTACCTTATTATTCCTAGAGAGCTTTGAAGAATTGATAACAGTATACTTCTCATTCGAAGCCATATATTTTTTTCATCCACTCTATGGTCATAGGTATCCCTTCTTCTAAAGGAACCTGTGGATTGTGATTTAGCTCTCTCCTTATCTTGGAGAAGTCCATATGCTTTACTTTGGTGGTGAAAGGCTCTGCCTTCTTATAGGTAACCTGAGAGTCATCCTTACCAAGGCACTTGAGCACCAGGTCCGACAGGTATTTTATCTCGTGTTCCCACTCTTCTTTGCTGCCTACATTGTAAACCTCTCCCGGCTTGAAGTTGTCTGAAATATTGGCAAAGGTGCGGCAGGTATCCTCAACGTAATCGAATATACGCTTATGCCCCAGATAAACGGTGTATGGCTGGTTATGAAGGGCCCTGTAGATGAAGTTAGGCACCACGCCGCGATATGGGCTAAAGTGTTCATGCGGCCCGTATGCATTTACTGGTCTTACCCTTACTGTCTCCGTGCCGAACATATCTGCTGAGTTTAATGCCTGAAGTTCGCCTACCCACTTGGTCATCGCATAATCGTTCATCTGCTTGATGGGGATTTCATCCATCACCTTTTCACTCATAACTCCCTCGTAGTCCCCGTATACCTCAGCGCTGGAGAAGAATATCATTCTGAAGTGGTCTCTTTCCTGCAGTCGGATGATATTCTTGGTGCCAATTACATTGGTTTGCCACAGGTTTTCGTAGTAGTCTTCGCCGTTCCAGCGCCCGTACTCTGCTGCCAGGTGATAGACATAGTCAAATTTATGGTCGTTAAATATCCGCTCCATTTGGCGGTATTTAGAGACGTCACCGCGAATATAGTTAGGACTTTCGGATTGCTTCAGGTCAAAGACCCAGACCTCATGTCCCCGTTGTTGCAGCTCGGGGACGAGGTTGGCACCGATAAAGCCCCCCCCACCGGTTACCAGTATCTTCATGTCTTTCCTCCGGTTGTTATGTTTACTATCCTCTTTGCGGCAGTTCCGTCACCAAAAGGATTTACCCAGTTATTCTCTTTGCCTAGCATTACCCCGGAGCATTCTAGGATTCTATCCGGTAATACTCCGGAGAGGGAATTAGCTCCCACCTCTAGGGTTTCGGGCCTTTCGGTGTTGTCCCTTAGGGTAACACAGGGAATCCCAAGGATACAAGCTTCCTCCTGAACACCGCCCGAGTCGGTCAGGATGAGCCGGGCATTGGTTTCCAGTTGCAGAAAGTCAAGGTAGTCTACCGGCTCAATCAAGCTGATGTTCTGGGGCTGAAGCCCAAACCTGTCCAGCATCTTCCGGGAGTGGGGGTGGATAGGATAGATTAGCGGTAACCTGAATTCAGTAGCTACCCGGCTAAGACCGACGAGAATAGATGCCAATCTAGCCTGGTTATCCACATTCTCCCGTCGGTGAACGGTAGCCAGAAAATATCCCTTCGGTTTAAGACCCAGCTGGCTAATCGCCATAGCCTTATCCTGGGCAATCTCTTGATTCTGATAGATAGCATCGACAATAGTATTACCGGTGACAAATATCCGCTCGCTGGGGATACCTTCACCGAGTAGGATTGCCTTTGCCTTATCAGTAGGGGCAAACAGCAGGTCAGAGCAGTGGTCGGTGAGGATGCGGTTAATTTCTTCGGGCATCTGTCTGTCATAGCTTCTTAACCCGGCTTCAATATGCCCTACCTTGATGTTTAGCTTGACTGCTCCCAGAGCACTGGCCAGAACGGTGTTGGTATCGCCCTCCGCCAACACTATGTCTGGGGTTTCCAGTTGCAGTATCTTCTCCACACCGGTGAGTATCCGGGCGGTCTGTTCGGCAGGTGAGCCGGAGCCTGCTTCCAGGTTATGTTTAGCCTTAGGAAGCCCCAGTTGCTCAAAGAAGACCTTATCTAAATTATACGAGTAGTGCTGGCCACTGTGGAGGATGAAATAATCCAGCTCCTGGCTTTCTAATTCCCGAATAACAGGAGCCATCTTAATTATTTCGGGTCGGGTGCCTAGAATTACAGCAATTTTCAATCTAGAGACTCCCCGTTAAGGCGACGGCACCGAAAAATCACGGTGCCTCCCTCAGTATAGGGTTGCCCTGGGTCCACACACTGAATATAGGCGTGTTTGGGGTCCCTGGGGGTGGTTAGCCCCAGTTTTACCGGGCACCAGTCATGTTCCAGTATTGTAGTGTAATGGAGTAAGGTTGATAGGGCATGGGTGCAGAGGGCGTCGGTTTTCCCCAGCAGTATCTTCGGGTCGTCTATTACTATTCGGTCGCCAACTTTGTATACTGGGCATGTCCCTCTAATTTCGCAGACCTTTATCTCCAGCATTTAATGCTCTCTTTGTTCAGATTAGTCTTTCCGTTTCGCCAGCACATGTAGTGTTATCCCGGTGAATATGCTGAACACCCCGATGGTGAGTAGTAACACTGATAGCAGGGCGGTCCCGGTCGGTATTGTGCCTTGAGCAGCAAAGAGGTTGAGTGTCCTGAAACTAGCAATGATTCCGAGTGCTACCAGGGTGCTCCCCCCTAGTCCGAAGAAAAAGAGTGGTCTTCTTTCAGAAATCATGGCCAGTATCCAGGAGAGAACGCCGAGGCCGTGCCTTACTGGATTCAGGGTTGAGCCGTCTTTCGTATATATAGCGGAAACGGGGACCTCGGTGATTTTGAGGCCTTTCTCTGCGGCATCGGCTATCGTCTCCGCTGATATCGCCATTCCTCTCTCCCGCAATTCTAATACAGTTATCGCTTTCTTAGAAAAGACCCTGAACCCACATTCTGAGTCGGCGAGCTTTTTCCCCGAGAGGATACGAGTTGAATGTAACAGGACTTTTTGCCCAAAGCGGCGGTAGAGGGGGATATGCTCTCTCTGAGATTCCCTGGAGCCGATGCTGAGGTCGTAGCCTTCGAGTATGGGTCTGATGAGGTTAGGAATCTCATCGGGGTTGTGCTGATAATCGGCATCAAGCAGGACAAGAATGTCAGGGTTTTTCCTCTTCACCTCGGTTAGCAGGCTCTGAATGGCTGCTCCATAGCCTTTGTTTTCTTCATGTCGGATTACTGTAGCCCCGGCCAGTCTGGCAATATCAGAGGTGTCATCCATGCTCCCGTCATCAACTACAATGACCTCATCCACGTGTTGCCTGGTTTTAAGCACTACCGTGCCGATATATTTCTCCTCATTGTAGGCGGGGATGGCGGCGATGATTTTCGGTTTATTATTTGTTTCTTCTTTTGCCACTTGACCTACTCTTTGACTGCAGTCCCGTTAGTCAGAGGCTATACTGGAATTATAGCACAGCATCCTATTGCTGGGTAGGTGATATTTAGGCGATATTGGCGGTTATTATTTGGCTGGAATGATTGTCTTTACCGTGTAGATTATATTATACTTCAGACTTAGGCGAGGTAAACGGGAGTATTGTTTGTTGAGAGCTAGGATTACAGGGGGGGTGCTGTCCGTCATCTTGGTATTTGCTATCCTTGGATCATTGGGTGCACTGTGTTATATCATAGCCAATCCCGGGACGGCGGAGAGGTTTACCGAGTTTTATATTCTGGGGTTGGACGGTGGGGCTGTGGATTACCCCGATGGGCTGACAGTAGGGGAGGAGGGAAAGGTGGTGGTGGGCATCATCAACCGGGAGTATGAGCCAGTGACCTATCGGGTGGAGGTGACGATAGACGGGGTTAAGAATAACGATGTGAGCTCGGTGGCGCTTGAGCACGATGAGAAATGGGAAGGTATAGTAGGTTTTACTCCTGGCAGGATAGGGGATGAGCAAAAGGTGGAGTTCTTGTTATATAAGCAGGGGCAGGACGAGGTTTATCGAGGGCTTCATCTCTGGGTGGATGTTCGGTGAGGCTTGGTGATGTGGATACCTAGAAAAGCCCCGAAGGGATTCCTGTGGAAGGAGAGAAGACGGTCTATTTGGTGACAACACCGATGCCAGCCCAGGGGGAAGAACAGCACACTCTCCCAGGTGAGTGAGAACCTGTCTAAAGTTTCTTTTGCCATCTCTTTTATTTCCCAGATAGTGAAGAACTTGGCTTGTTTATAAACGTTCTTTCGGAACCTGTTCTCAACTCTGCGGGTTATCCCGAGTACGGAGGCCTTGTTCAGAATCCCAACATATACCTTATCCCTTGCTACCCGGGTTGCTTCCTTTAAGGCTCCTGCTGGGTTTGGTAGGAATTCCAGTAGGGTGATTAGGGTTACAATATCAAATGAGTTGTCGTCAAACTCCAGCATGTTAGCCTGCCCTAGGGAAAGCCTGGCCTCGGGACCAAGTCGTCTTGCTGCTATCTGGAGCATGGGCTCGGAAAGATCTATGCCGGTAACGGTAAGCCCTAGCCTCCTGAAGAACTCTAGGTTATGCCCTGTTCCGCAGCCGACCTCAAGTAAGCTCTGCCCCCGTTGTGGCTGCACCAGTCTCAGGAACAGCTCCTTTTCCTGGGCATCGGCATACTTACCCTTGTCCTTCCGATACCATTCATCGTATTTAGAAGCTGCGTCAGCATTAAATTCCATTTGTTAAGCCTCTGAGTAATCTCTCCTATATACCCTCGAACCAGCCGTGGGAGTATTTTCTGAGGTACTCATCGTGGGGGTACGCTCTGGCCACGGCCTTCTCTGTAAAGGAGTATTTGTAGTGAGCACAAAACTCGGTTAGCAGCTTATATGCCCAGTTCAATTTCTGCATTAGCTTTTCACCTTGTGCGTCACTTTCATCTCTCCTGGTATCAGGGTGATGACGGAATGCCTTTCCCCTGTAGGCTTGCTTTATCTCTTTAAGTGTTGCAGTTTCGCCTAGCCCCAGCAGGCTCCGGGCTTCATCTATCTCCTTGAAGTTTGCCATAGCTATTCCCCCAGCTTCTTCAGCAGCGATTCTACCTTGTCGTTTATACTCAGGGGCTTGTCTCGACGGTCATCAATCTTGACTGTGGTTAGTACTCTCATAACATCAGTATCAAAGGTGTTTTCGTGCATGTTCTTTACCACTCTCAGTATCTCTCCCAGGTCTCCCTCCATTATCGTTCCCATTGAGGTTATCTCATACTTGATGTTCTTTTCTTGCCGCAGGGTCTTTAGGGCTTTTGCTAGGTATCTGCTGACCGATGGGGACTTCGTGCCTAGAGGAATGATGCTTACCTCTGCTATTGCCATCTTGGTTATAGCCTCCTGTGTTCTCGCTTATGGTAGTGCTGGTGGTTTCTGTCTGTCAAGGAGGGTGGAGTGCCTTCAGGTAAATTGACATTCCACCCTGCAGTAATTAAAATCAGGGCAATATGCGATTGTTTGGCACATCTGGAATAAGAGGGGTTGCTGATAAGAACCTGATTCAGTTGGCACTGAGAGTCGGGCTGGCGGTGGGAGAGATTTATGGCAAGGTAGTAGTGGGCGGTGATACCAGGACTTCCAGTGATGCTATGAAGCATGCTCTTACCTCTGGCTTGCTGGCTGCTGGCTCCAGGTGTTATGATGCCGGTGTTGTACCTACGCCGACGCTCGCCTTGGCTGCCGGAGGGTTTGATGCCGGGGCGATGATTACTGCTTCGCATAACCCCCCGGAATATAACGGAATAAAGCTCCTGAACCCGGACGGTTCTGCCTTTGACTCCGAGCAGCAGCACCAGATAGAAGAGGTGATTTCGGGTGATGCTTTGTCTGTTGCTCCGTGGGGTGAGGTTAGGGGTGGTGAAATCTACAGCGGGGCTATTGAAGAGCATATTGAGCATATACTGCAGGACTTTCCCACAGATTTGAAGGTCAGGGTTGTGGTTGATTGTGGCTGTGCTGCTGCTTCTGTGATTACCCCTTATTTATTGAAAAGGTTGGGTTGTGAGGTGATAGCCCTGAACTGTTATCCCAGTGGGTTCTTCCCCCGGGCTGTTGAGCCGATTGAGGCCAATCTGGGGGACTTAATGCAGGTAACAAGAGAGGCGGGTGCCGATTTGGGCATTGCTCATGATGGGGACGGTGATAGAATGATGGCCGTGGACGATAGGGGTAGGTTTATCCCGGGGGATAAGCTGCTGGCGGTTTTTGCCCGGGAGGCGGGAGCGGAGAGGGTAATTACTACCATAGATGCCTCTATGGTAATTGATGAAATGGGTTTTGGTGTTACCAGAACTGAGGTGGGGGATAACTATGTGTCTGCGGAGCTCAAGAAGGGTGGAGATTTTGGTGGAGAACCTTCGGGGAGTTGGGTTTTCCCCGCTATCTCGCTGTGCCCTGATGGTATTTATGCTGCTGCCCAGCTGGTAGCTATAGCCAGACGGCAGAAATTATCGCAGTTGGTTGACGGGATACCCTGTTACCCGCTGCTCAGGGGTAGTGTTACCGTTAGGGGGGTGGGAATGCCTCAATTGGAACAGCGCCTGCTGGCTATGGAGCCGTTGTTGGTGGACAATGTTGATGGTATTAGGCTGAGCTTTAAAGACGGCTGGTTACTTGTCAGAGCCTCTGGGACTGAGCCCAAGGTAAGAGTAACTGCTGAGGCTAAAAGCGAGGCTCGAGCGCGTGAGCTGTATGACAGTGGTATCAGGGTAATCAAGGAGTGTATGGAGGAATAGTAGGTTGAAGGCAGTTATTTTAGCCGCTGGGGAAGGTAACAGGATGCGTCCCCTCACCTCTACCAGACCCAAGGTGATGCTACCTATAGCTAATAAGCCGATTCTGGAGCATTTACTCATGGAGGTTAGCCGGGCTGGCATTAAAGAATTTATCTTTATTGTCGGCTACCATGATGAGCAGGTGCGCGGTTATTTTGGTAGTGGTAGTGGGTGGGGGGTAAGTATAGACTATTGTACTCAGAGGAAGCAATTGGGCACGGCTGATGCCCTCAAAATGGTCAAGGGTATGATAGAGGGGAACTTCTTGATGATGAATGGCGATATTATTGTTAGCCAGAAGGACATTAGTAGTTTAGCCAAGGGTAATAACAATGCTATGAGTGTAATTGAGGTCGAGGATACCAAGGATTTAGGGTTGGTCGAGTTGGGAGGGGACAGGGTGACCCATATTTATGAGAAGGTGGGAGAGTTTCCTTCACGTATGGCAAATGCCGGTCTGTATCTATTCACCCCGGATATATTTGCTGCCTTATCTCAAACTCCGAGGTCGCCGCGGGGGGAGTATGAGATAACCGATTCCCTCCAGTTGCTGATAGACCAGGGGCAACAAGTTTCGTATCAGAAAATTAGCTACTGGCTTGACCTTAGCTATCCGTGGGACTTACTGCCTGCCAATGAATCTCTACTGTCAGGGCTTGAGGAGCAGAATCTGGGTGAGGTGGAAGAGAATGTGGTAATCAAGGGTTTGGTTTCTATTGGAAAGGATACGGTAATAAGGTCAGGTTCTTATATAGTTGGCCCGGTAATGATCGGGCAGGGTTGTGAGATTGGCCCTAATTGCTATATTCGTTCCTGTACCTCTATCGGCGATAATTGCCATATCGGTGGTGCTGTGGAGGTTAAAAACTCCATAGTTATGAGGGGGAGCAAGATTCCCCACCATAACTATGTGGGTGATAGCGTTATTGGTGAGGAGTGCAACCTGGGTGCTGGCACCAAGATCGCCAATCTCAGGCTGGATAAGAAAGGGGTGTGGGTGGCTGGTGTGGATACCGGAAGGCGCAAGCTGGGGGCTATAATGGGGGATAGGGTTGAAACCGGGATTAATGCTTGTATCAATGTCGGCAGTATGATTGGTAGTGATGCCTGTATTGGGCCGGGGGCTGTGGCCAGTGGGATTGTTGCGCCGGGCTCGAGAATATTTTAGGTGGTGAGCTATGAAGCAGGCAGTGATTCTAGCCGCTGGAGAAGGACAGAGACTAAGACCGTTTACGGTTACTAAGCCGAAGGCAATGCTTTCCATAGCCGGCAAGCCGATCCTCTATTATGTGGTTGAGTCGTTGGCTCAAAACGGTATTCGTGACATTGTGCTCGTCGTCGGTTACAGGAGGGAGCAGATATTTGATTACATGGGTTCAGGGGAGCAGTTTGGTGTTGATATAACCTATGTAACTCAGGAGAGACAGGTGGGCACGGCTCATGCCCTGGCGCAGGCTAGGGGTGTGGTCGGCAGTGAATTTCTGGTTTTGTCGGGTGACAATCTGATTGAAGCTGATACCATTGCCCAGTTTGTTACCGTGAAGCCTGAGGCGATGTTGGTTAAGAGGGTGGGCAACCCGACTAGATACGGGGTGGTGACCATCGAGGGGGGTGTGGTGAAGAATATTATAGAGAAGCCTAAAGAGGGTGAGAGTAACATAGTTAATGCCGGGATTTATGCCCTCACCAAAGAATTTTTTAGCTTTATTGAAACTGAGCTGGATATTCCTGATGTCCTGAACAGGATGCTGGCTCAGGATTATCCTATCAGTGCTCAGGAAACAAGTGGCACCTGGCTTGATGTTGTTTACCCCTGGGATATTCTAGGCCTTAATGCTGTTATCCTCAGCCGGAGCCGGGCTAGCTTGGGTGGTACTATTGAATCCGGGGTCTCGTTGAGAGGATTGATATCAGTAGGTAAGGATACGGTAATACGGTCGAACTCTTATATAGTCGGTCCGGTGGTTATCGGGGGAAATTGTGATATAGGCCCCAATGTATGTATCCTGCCGGCTACCAGTATCGGCAATAATGTGGTTCTTTCATCATTTAGTGAGATGAGAAACAGTGTTATAGGTGATGATGTTAATATCGGGCCGGGTTGTATTATTCAGGATTCAATTATTGATAAAGGTTGCATTATAAAGGGGAATTTTACTGCTTGCAGTAGTCAGGCTGATGTCAGGGTTGATGGTGAGCACCACTTGGTGGATGTGGGGGCGATGCTTGGTGAGGGCTGTAGTCTGGGCAATAATGTGGTGGCTCAGCCCGGCACTATCGTGGGTAATTATGGCCAGGTTCAAGCACTGAAGCTGGTTAGCGGTAGGTTGCCTGACCGGAGCCTAGTAGTTTAATTATGTGTGGCATTATAGGTTATATCGGGAATAGACAGGCTCAACCCATATTGCTCAATTGCTTGGAGCGGCTGGAGTACAGGGGTTATGATTCCTGTGGTGTGGCTGTATCGAGTAGTGGAATTGAGGTGTATAAGGATGTGGTTAGGGTAGGGGCGCTGGGGAAAGTACTGCCACTCCTTAGCGGGATGGCTGGTATTGGTCATACTAGGTGGGCGACCCACGGTGAACCGTCTCAGGTAAACGCCCATCCCCACCTTGATTGCAGTGGCAGTATTGCTGTGGTGCACAATGGGATAATAAATAATTTCCAGCGGTTAAAGCAGAAGCTAATCAGTGAGGGGCATAGTTTTGTTTCCGAGACAGATACCGAGGTAATCCCTCACCTTATTGAGAAGTATTACCGTGGCGACCTGGAGGAAGCGGTGGAGGTGGCATTGCGTGATGTGGAGGGCTCCTATGCCATAATAGTATTGAGAGTGAATGAGCCTAAATTGGTGGTTGCCAAGAAGGATAGCCCGTTAATTATTGGCATCGGTGATAGGGAGAACTTTATCGCTTCAGATGTGCCGGCGATACTGGGCTATACTGATAGGGTCATATATCTGGAGGAGGGTGATATCGGGGTTGTTACTTCAGATAGTGTGGTGGTTAGAAGAAACGGTACAGAGATTATTGAGAAAGAGCATAAGATTTTATGGAGTGTGGAGGATGCTCAGAGGGCAGGCTATGACCACTTCATGCTTAAGGAGATTCATGAGCAGCCTAGGGTAATAAGAGAGACCCTTGGGGAGCTTACCCAGGTGGTCGAGCCAGTAGTCGATTTAGCAGCGATGGGGAATAGAGGCATAGAATCCATGCTCATGTTAGCCTGCGGCACCTCGTATCACGCTGCACTGGTGGGGAAATATGTTATGGGGGAACTACTTAGAATCCCGGTGAGGGCTGAGCTGGCTTCTGAGTTTAACTACTATGGACAGGACCCAGCCGAGACTATGGCAGTAGTCATTACCCAGTCTGGTGAGACAGCCGATACCCTTAAAGCAATAAGAAGATTAAAGGAGGGGGGGTGCCGGGTGTTAGCTATTACCAATGTGGTGGGTAGCACTGCCAGCCGAATTGCCAACCAGACGGTTTATACTCGGGCTGGTCCAGAGATAAGTGTGGCGGCGACCAAGAGCTTTATAGCTCAGCTTGTAGTTTTATATTGGTTGGTAATGTCATATTCCAAGGCTGATGGCAGAAGATTAGCTAGCTTGCTTATGGGATTAAGACAGCTACCGGCTAAGGTCCAGCAGGTATTGGATTGTGAGGATGGTATTTTAGAGTGTGCCAAGTTTCTGTCGAGGTATGAGGATGTATTCTTCATAGGTAGAGGCATAAACTTTCCTGTAGCCCTGGAGGGAGCACTTAAGCTAAAAGAGATTTCTTATATTCATGCTGAGGGCTACGCTGCCGGGGAGCTGAAGCACGGTCCCTTTGCCCTGCTGGGTAGTGATACGCCGGTTGTTGCCATTGTGGCTCGTGATGATACCTATGAGGCTATGCTGACCAATATCAAGGAGGTAAAGGCTAGGGGGTCACCCCTGGTGGCACTGGTTGAAGAGGGGGATGAAGTTATCGGGGATTTGGCAGATTCAGTCATTACTGTGCCGAAGGTTGACGCCTTGTTTTCACCGGTGGTTAATACCGTAGCCTTACAGCTGCTTGCCTACTATGCTGCTAGGCAGAGGGGCTGTCCTGTAGACTTTCCCCGGAACCTGGCTAAAAGTGTGACTGTAGAGTAGCAAGAGGCGGTTGGGCGTATCCCGCTCATGGCTGAGTAGCTGGGGGAATTGATGCTCTGGGGGTTTAGATGAATAAATACAATACCATTATTTATGAGAAAGAGGGTCGGATTGTTACTATTACCCTCAACCG
>DAOUMH010000022.1:0-22471 GCA_034411815.1 Dehalococcoidales bacterium
CCATCGAAGACTGGAGAATCGACTATAACGAGGTCAGGCCGCACAGCTCATTGAAGGGAAACACTCCAAAGGAGTATGCTAAAGTAACGGCTGGACTCTAAATAGCGGGTGATACTAATTACAGGGTAAGGTCAATTCCTCAATATATATGAAATCTCAGCAACTTGGTCTAGAAATGACGGGCAACCCCCTACTATTAAATATTTCCTTATGGAAATCAATAACACAGGTACATTTCCGGCAGATGAAATATCAATCAACTTCAACATATCTAACAGTAAGATAACGAAACACCTTGAGAGTAGAATAAGAGCCCCGTCAATTTGCTTTCCCAACGGAGAAATATCGAACTTATTCTTTGAAGAAGCACAAACTAAGGGTAAATTAGTAGTAGACGTCGGAGATAAATTAGAAGCCCGAATAGAAATTAGCTATCAAAACAAACTAACTAAAAAGCATCATAAAACAATTCGTTCATATTCAGTTGAATATAATCCTACAGCAAGACATGAACCAATCCCACTTTCAGAAAAAGACGATTGGGATTAAACCTAGAGCTTTCCCTTTACTAAATATCATTTACGTATCAGCATCCTATAGAAATTTGCCTGATTTCTCGGTATAATACTCTACGTCTGTTCAGACATACGCCTGGTAGAGAAGCACAAGACAGCAAAAGGAGATATCGATATGGCAGAAAAGAACGTTGTGCTCATAAAGGTAATATCCCAGAAGGGCAACTGCGCAGCAAAATACAAGGTCGGTGATGAATGGGTCGCCAAAGACGATGAAATTCCGGCAGGGATATGTCCCTACGCCTTCCACTCCCTGTTTCCCTTCATCCAGGTGCTGATGTTTGGTGGTGCATTCCCCTGGGAAGCCGACCCCGATGCCGCCACGGTAGCCTGTCCCGACGCCGAAAACCCCGTAGTCTTTGAACTAAGGCGAGTGCGGGCATAGCAAGAGTGCTTCCGACTGTGGAGGGGTGTCCGAGTGGTCTATGGTGACGGTCTTGAAAACCGTTGTCGGTGCAAGCCGACCGTGGGTTCGAATCCCACCCCCTCCGCCACTAGTGAGGCTTAACCGATACCTTGTTTAACAGGGAAAACCCGAGCGGGTTAAGCTCATACCCATCAACATAGGGCTTGGTAAGAATATAATTCTGCCCGAACCACAAAGGCAGACAGGCAGCCTCCTCAACCAGCTTCTGCTCGGCCTGTTGATACAGCTTCAAGCTTAAATCATAATCCGGCTCCACACCTGCCATCTCCAGCAAGGCATCTACCTCGGGATTACTATACCCGCCATAGTTTTTATCGGCGCCGCCGTAAAACAGCACCTCCAGGAAGTTCTGCGGGTGCGGGTAATCAGCAATCCAACCCGTATAAAACATCTCGTCCTTCTCCTGCTCGAGGTGATAAAGGAATCTGGACGGTTCTATCTGTCTTACCTCCACCTCCACCCCCAGATTCTGCCGCCACTGCTGAACAATAGCCTCCAATTCTGTTGGTATCCATCCACTCCGACCCGAGGTAGTAATAGTGATAGGCGGCAACCCGGACACACCGCCATACTCAGAAGCAGCAATCAACTCCCTTGCCTCCTCCACATCATAACCCAGCCCCGACAAGTCCCCATTAAAACCGGGTATGCCCGGTGGCAGAATGCCATCTGCCATCTGCACCATATCCCTAAACACCAGGGAAACCAGCTTATCCTTATCAATAGCCAGAGAAAAGGCACGGCGAATATTGGCATCATCAAACGGCGGCTCCTCACAGTTAAAACCAATATAAAAGAGGCTTAGCTCAGGGGTTACCTGCAGCTCACGGTAAAAGGGGCCGGTTTCATCCATAACTTTATCGATATAGGACAAAGAGACACCAGCGACATCAACACTGCCAGTCTCATACATATTCATTGGCACACCACTCCACAGATAAAAGACAATAAAGTCAACCTCAGCCCGCTTGCCATAATAAAGCTCGTTCCGCTGAAGAACAAACAGGTTGTTTTCATCCCACTGGTCGAGTCTGAAGGGGCCGGTGCCATTCGGTTGCCGCCACCACTCCTCCCCCGACTCCACATCGGCTCTATCCACGACAAAAGCAGTAGGATAGGTCATCTTGGACAAGAAATAAGACTTCGGAGCGTCTATAGTTACCTGAAGGGTGTAATCATCGATGACCCTGACCCCACTAATCTCCTGGCTCTGACCGGACAAAACCTCCTCCACCCCGACAATATCGCCCAGATAGGTAGCCGCCGTATTCGAGCCGATATCGGGATTACAGGCACGCTGCCAAGAATACCTGAAGTCCTCAGCCTTGACCTGTCGCCCATCATAAAACATAACATCCTGCCGCAGATAAAAGGTATAGGTCATACCATTACTACTAACCTCCCAGTTCCAGGCAATATCCGCTACCGGCTCCATATTGTCGTCAAGCCGAACCAAGCCACTGAATAGCTGCATTATATATTCATGTGAGTTAGTATCACCGGAAACCGCCGGGTCAAGGGTCAAGGGGTCAGACCCATATAAGTTGAGAACCGTTCCCTCAGCTACCGAATCTGGTGCTTCTGATGACGACTGGCAGCCAATAACAGAGCAGCAAAACACAGACAGACTGCTTACCAAAACTGCTATAAGAAGCGTATATAAGATTCTTTTCACCTGAGCTTACTCGCCCCCCTGTTTTACCACTGGTCTATACCAAAAGGATTCCCCAGTCTTTGCAACCCTGCTGGATAGCCAGCAGATACTCCCTTGAAGGCTGCGTCTCCTCTAACTGACCCACCCTGACATAGGTCACAGCTTCTATACGGTCACCGAAGTCGTTTGTCACAGCTACATTCATCCTGCTGCAGATACCAGGACAACCCTCGTGCTTGTCCAACCGTCTCAAGTCCCCTTCCGAAACCTCATAAATAGCTCCCAGAACCTTCTCTCCTCTAAACGCCTTAATGCTGGCGGCACCACCCCGCCACTGCCTGGACCAGCCAACAAACACCAGCTTATAGTGATGAAGGGTGACCACGGACACAGGCTTGCTGTCCGGACATATTTCCTTCATCTGCTCTTTGTTAAGATTAGGACCATAGGCAAAGTAATACACGGATCTCCCCCTAAATGGCTAAATAGCCTCAAAATAAGCCCTGCCTTTTCAGGCTCAGGTAGTTTTTATCACCAACAATGATGTGGTCTAATACATCTATGCCTACAATCTCCCCGGTCTCAGCCAACCTCTTGGTCAACTTTATGTCATCTTCCGAGGCTTCAGGATCGCCCGAGGGGTGATTATGGGCAAAGATTACCGAGGCAGCGCTAGCTGATATTGCTTCTCTGAACACCTCTCTAGGGTGAACAACGCTGGTATCAAGGCTACCAACCGAAATTTCTGAGACCTTTATGAGATGATTTCTGGAGTCCAGCAAGAGTGCCAGAAAATGCTCCCGCTTTTTACCCCTCAACCTGCTCCCCACCAAGCTTACTACATTCTCAGGGGTTTCCACCACCGGCTTCTGGCCAGTTCCAGAGTAAGCATCCAGCCGATTAGCCAGCTCAAAGGTAGCCTTTATCTGAGCCGCTTTAGCCAATCCAATCCCCTTAACCTGAGATAACTCCTCCACCGAGGTAGCAGCAACCCCCTTAAGGTCACCAAACCTGGCCAGCAACCTCTGGGCGGTCATCATCACCGACTCACCGGAAATACCGCGACCCAGAACCAGGGCCAGAATCTCCTGTGCTGATAAGGCTTCCACCCCGAACTTTTGCAACCTCTCCCTAGGCCGCTCGGAGACAGGTAAATCATGAATGGTAAACGACTTTTTCACCAGCCCCGCCTCCATGCCCAATCTTCAACAAACAGACCCAGCACCAAGAGAAGCCCTGTAGCCAGTGCCGCCAACACCGCAAATAAGGCTGGATGTATCGCAACGGTTGTCGTCCCCGTTGTTGTCACCGCAGATGCCCCATACTGCTCGGTAACATAATCCCGCCACAGAGCATCCAGACCGTCCGTATCAAAGCCATAAACCTTACCTAAAGCCGCATCGTAGCTACTACCCTGGCTGAAAGTATCAAGTAGCTCAAGCATCTTCGCCTGCCCATAATTAGTGACCAGAAATTCAACCAAACTGTAGCCCTGAGCATAGGCAAGGTAAGACTCCTCGGCAAAAGCAGAAAATGGGCTTGACAGGCTACGCACCGAGATAAGGCTGTCCTCAGCCAGTGCCTCATGAAGAGCGGTGGCAAATCCCGGCTCCAGGTTTCCCTCAGCATACATCGCCAAACCCTCGTCAAGCCAGGTGGGCAAGCTGCAATAAGGATTAAGAATCTCCTGATGAATAATCAGATGGGTCAGCTCATGGACAACCGTCCTTTTGCCCCAGTAAAGACTGTCGGGAGATATGCCGATAGCTATAATGCCGTATCTGGCAAAGGTTACTCCACCAGCCCACTCCTGAGAATAAATCATAGCCCCCTGTAAATCGCTGGTAGAGGCATAGATATACATACTAACCGGTCTCTCAAGACAAGCCCCGGTGTCCTCGGTCAGCCGAGCCAGTGCCTGGTGAGCGGCCGCCATTAGCTCCTGGGCAAAGGAGTCACCCCCCTCATACCAGAATATGGTTACCTTGCCCTCAGTCAAACTGTGCCAGAAGTAACGGTTATCATCAAACTGAACTCTAGCCGGAGCTGTTTCAACCCTGCAACCGCTGGCATCCTCCACCGTCCACCAGTACTCCACACTGGAGCCGGGAGGTAAACCACCCGTCATCCTCATATCCAGAGTCCACTCAGTATCAACAACAGGACCGGGGACAAATTCAATATAGACCTCACTGGTTACATGAGCCAGGCTTATCCGATCAACAGTATAATGCAAGCGAATATCGGCAATGTCAACATCACTCTCAGTCGACAGGCTAAAGCTAAGCTCAGACGGAAACTCCACCTTAGCCGAGCTACTCAATATCTTCAACCCACCCTGGGCTTGAACCGGGACGGGGCCCAATATAGTCAGAGCCAAGAAAACAGCTACAGCTAATACACCAGCCCGCTTAATCATCCTTCCTTCCCCGCTATAGACCGTAGATAGGCCGTTATGAAATCATCCAAGCCCCCATCCAGCACGACACCAGCATCGCTTGTCTGATAGCTAGTCCTGTGGTCTTTCACCATCTTATACGGATGAAGAACATAGCTTCGAATCTGATTGCCCCAGCCAGCTGCCACGTGCTCCCCTTTAAGTTTAGCTCTTTCTTCAGCCCTAGCAGCTAACTCCAACTTCAACAGGCGAGCTTGAAGTATCTTCAAGGCAATTTCCTTGTTCTGGTGCTGAGAACGCTCACTCTGGCAGGTAACCACCAAGCCGGTTGGCAGGTGAGTCAATCTGATAGCGCTGCTCGTCTTCTGCATGTGCTGCCCCCCGGGCCCGCTGGACCTGAACACATCAACCTTCAAATCATCAGGGGCTATCTCAACATCAACATCCCCCTCTGCCTCAGGCATAACCTCCACCAGGGCAAAGGAGGTGTGACGAGCATGGTCAGCATCAAAGGGAGAAAGGCGAACCAGCCGATGGACACCATGCTCCGATTTTAAGTAACCACAGGCATAATCACCACTAACCCCGACGACTGCGCTCTTTATCCCCGCCTCTTCACCCGGGGAAACATCTAAAATCTCGGCTTTATAACCACGGCGCTCAGCCCAACGGAGATACATTCTAAGCAGCATCTGTGCCCAATCCTGGGATTCGGTACCCCCAGCCCCAGCATGAATCGCCAAAATAGCATTCCTGGCATCATACTCACTGGCAAAAGCCATCTGGAACTCCAGCTCTTCAAGGCGAGAGGCCAACTCCTCTACCTCGGACTGGATATCTGTCTTCAGCGAGGTATCATCCTCTACAACCAGAGAAGCCAGTTCAATAATATCGGAAACCCTCTGCTCCAGCCCCCGCCATAGCTGCACCACCTTCCCCATCTCGGACAACTGGCGCATAATACTCTGCGCCTTAACCTGATCCAACCAGAAATCAGGCTGGGCTGACTGTTCCTCCAGGCTGGCAACCTCCTTCTCCTTAGTAGCAATGTCAAAGATGCACCAATGCCATAGAAACTCTAGCCTGTAAATCCTTCAACTTATCCCTTATCTCCTGCATCTACCCACCTTCATTAAAAAGCTCTCCCTGACATCCCCCTCCGGGCATCACAACCTTCATACTCCGCTCCAGATTTCCTCCGGCCGCCAGATGGGCAAACCGGGTAGGCTCCGGTAAACGATAACCACGACAGCACTGCATAACCCAGTAGATAGCAGATTGAAGGTCAACCTTATGACCTATAGAAATATAAAGCGGTTTGACTCCAGGTTTGGTTCGCAGAGCTACCCCTATAACTTCACCTCTATCCACTATCTCAGCATAGCTACCCGGCTCAACACCAGGCTCCTCATGAGTGCCACACAGCAGAGACTTAGCACAACCAATTGTTGGCGTATCCAGAAAGAGGCCTAAATGAGAGGCAAGCCCCATCCGCCGGGGGTGAGCAATCCCTTGACCATCAACCAAGACAAGGTCAGGAGTAACGGTAAGGCCCTCACAAGCCGCCAAGGTTAATGGCGACTCCCTGAAAGATAATAGACCAGGGATGTAAGGAAGCTCAAGCCTCCCGCATACCACCTTTGTTTCCACTATTTCAAGCTCAGGGAAGTCTAAGACAACCACCGCTGCCGTAGCCTCCCCCCGGGCTCTTGACACCGACATATCCACGCCAGCTATAAAGCGAGGCACAGTAACCTCACTTCTCCTGGAGACCAGGGCTGCCAGCCGACGCTGCATATCTAAAGCCTGGGCAGGACTAAGCTGCCAGCTATGTAATCTCTTCACCCTCACCCCACGATTATAGCCACAATGCGGTTTCCTGACAACCGCAATCTAACCACTGTTGACAGCTACATAGTTAATAGTGCATAATAACACACAAAGGGGTTAGTAAATATTATGGTAAAGATCAGATTGCGAAGGGTAGGTGCTAAAAAGAAACCGAATTATCGACTGGTAGTGGCTGATAGCCGGGCCCCCAGTAGCGGGGCTTTTATCAGCGCTATCGGCTACTATAATCCCCTGACCGAACCGGAAACAATAGTTATAGATGAAGAGAAGGCTCTAAGCTGGCTTAGAGAAGGAGCTCAGCCCACAGCCACTGTTGCCAGACTATTATCAAAGTCAGGTATAGCAGAGAAATTCAAAACCAGCAAGGAGAAAACATGAAAGAACTAGTAGAATACATTGCCAAATCAATTGTCAATTCACCTGACGATGTGGTAGTTACCGAGGAAACCGACGAGCAACTAGTAACACTCAAGCTACAAGTCGCTGATGAAGACAAGGGGAGAGTTATTGGTAAACAAGGTAGAATAGCTGAGGCTATGCGCACCTTGATTAGAGTTAAAGCAGCTAAAGTAGGTACCAGAGCTACACTCGAGATTCTCTAAATTTTGAAAGTTTTATGCCAACCAAGTAATTAGTTCTTCTTACTCACTTGGAGGGCAACACCAACGTTTTAAACTCACCGGTCTGGAGATATAGCCAAACAAAAACCCTCTTCTAGGTTCCTGGCTTTCTTCTCTTTCTCCTTTGCACCACCTTGAGGCGAACAAGTGAACGGCGTAGTTCCGCTTCAACCTGAGCTGCATCCGCTCCGGAAGCACGGCACTCTCGCAGTCGTTCCTCAGCGCGGCGTTTGGCCTCTTCAGCACGGGCAGCATCAATTTCCTCAGCCCTCTCGGCGACATCCGCCAGAACTATAACCCTGTCAGGTCGCACCTCAAGAAAACCACCGGAAATGGCCATGAAGAACTCCTCCCCAGCCTTCCTCACCCACAGCTCACCCGCCTGCAATGTGGTCATCAGCGGGGCATGATGAGGTAAAATCCCCAGCTGCCCCTCAATACCCGGGGCAACAACCACATCCACATCCTCTGAATAAACCACCCGCTCAGCAGTAACAATATCAAGCTTTATACTGGACATCAGTCTATGCCTCTAGCCTCTTCGCCTCCTCCACAGCCTCATCTATAGTACCCACCATATAAAATGCCTGCTCTGGCAGAGCATCATGCTTCCCTTCCAGAATTTCCCTGAAGCCGCGTACCGTCTCTTCCACCGGAACATACTTCCCTGGCCTGCCGGTAAAAGCCTCGGCGACAAACATTGGCTGTGAAAGGAACCTCTGGATTTTACGAGCCCGAGCTACAGTAAGCTTATCTTCCTCGCTAAGCTCCTCAATACCAAGTATGGCGATTACATCCTGAAGATCCTTGTAACGTTGAAGCACCCGCTGCACCTCACGGGCTACCCTGTAGTGCTCATCACCAATAACAAGTGGGTCAAGGATACGGGAGGTCGAGGTCAACGGGTCGACCGCCGGATACAAACCTTGCTCCATAATAGACCTCTCCAGGGCAACAACCCCGTCTAGGTGCCCGAAAGTGGTAACCACCCCGGGGTCAGTATAATCATCAGCCGGAACATAGATAGCCTGAAAAGAGGTGATTGAGCCCTGCTTGGTAGAGGTAATCCTCTCCTCCAAATCGCCCATCTCTGTAGCTAGTGTCGGCTGATAGCCCACTGCCGAGGGCATACGCCCCAGTAGAGCCGATACCTCCATACCAGCCAGAGTGTAACGATAGATATTATCGACAAACAGCAAAACATCCTGATGCTCAACATCACGGAAGTATTCAGCCATAGTCAGGCCGGTCAGCCCCACCCGAAGACGCACTGCCGGAGCCTCATTCATCTGGCCAAAGACCATCACCGTCTTATCAATCACCCCGGACTCCTTCATTTCATTCCAAAGATCATTACCCTCACGAGACCTCTCCCCAATACCGCAGAAAACAGAAAATCCTCCGTGCTCGGTGGCAATGTTACGGATAAGCTCCATAATAACAACCGTCTTGCCCACACCAGCCCCACCATAGGCACCTATCTTGCCTCCCTTAGTAAAGGGGATAATGAGGTCAATAACCTTAAGACCTGTCTCAAGAACCTGAGTAGTTGTCTCCTGGTCTTCAAATGAAGGTGGAAGACGATGAATTGGCCAGTAATCCTCAGCATCAACAGAACCGACTCTATCTAGCGGCTCTCCCAGAACATCAAACAGCCGACCAAGGGTAGCCTTCCCCACCGGCACAGTAATTGGTGCTCCGGTATCTACAGCCTCGGCTCCCCGGCTCAACCCATCGGTAGGCAATAGAGAAAGGCACCGCACCCAGTTATTACCTATATGTGCCTGAACTTCAAGTACAACCTTACCTCCATCTACCGGAACCTCAATGCTGTTATAAAGGGCCGGGATTTCATCAGGTGGAAACTCTATATCAACAACCGTCCCTATCACCTGAGTTACTTTACCTTTGGCCATAATAACCTCCTCCACCTAATCTAGAGCCGCAGCTCCGCCAGTAATATCAAGAAGCTCCTTGGTAATTGTTTCCTGGCGGGCTTTATTATACATAAGGGTCAAATCCTGAATGAGTTCATTAGCACTATCAGTGGCATTCCGCATCGCCACCATCCTGGCCGACTGTTCACTGGCAATAGACTCCAGAACAGCATGGTATACCTGCATCTCAACAAAACGTGGTAAAAGCCCACCCAATACCAGAGCCGGGCTCGGCTCATATATATAACCTACATTATGCACGCCAGGTATAGCTGCCGGTTCAACGGGAAGTAACTGCTGCAAAACCGGCTTCTGAGTCATTGTGGATACGAAGCGGGTATAGGCTAGATAGACCAAATCTATAACGCCATCAGTATAATCATCGATAATAATACGGGATATGGGTAGCGTATCAAGCAGAGTCGGCCGGTCACCAAGGTGGGTAAACTCAGCCCGAATATCTCGACCATACCGTCTCATAAAATCAAGCCCCTTGCGGCCAACACAGATAAGGCTTACCGGAGCACTCTGTTCCAGAATAAAGCCTGCTGTCTGGCGGTTAATGTTAGCATTAAGCCCGCCACACAAACCGCGATCAGGGGTGATATGCACTACAGCAATCCTGGCTACCGGCCGGCGCTGCAACAATGGATGCAACGGCACACCCGCCTGAGATAGAGCCGCCAGGTCAGCTAACACCTGGCCTATCTTCTCCGAATAGGGTCGCCCAGCCAGACCAGCTTCCTGAGCCCGACGCATCTTCGAGGTAGCGATCATCTCCATCGCCCGGGTAATCTTAGACGTGCTCTGGATACCACGTATCCGGCGCCGAATTAAGCGAACATTAGCCAATCTCTAACCTCACTTCAAAGAAGGATATAGGCTTCAAAAGGGCTTCCGTCTCAGCTACCCTGAGTAGTGCCCCTCTTTGAACTTCAGAATAGCTGCCTTCAGTGCCTCCTCAGTCTCAGCAGTTATCTCTTTCGCCTGAGCAATAGCCTTACCTACTTCAGGGTTATTTGCCTCCATAAACCTATGAAAGTCAGCCTCAAAACCGATAACCTTATCAACAGCAACATCATCAATATAACCGTTGACAACCGCATACAAAATCATAACCTGTTTTTCTACCGGCATAGGGACATACTGGAGTTGCTTCAGGATTTCAGTAATTCGCTGACCACGGTCAAGCTGAGCTCTGGTTGCCTTGTCCAGCTCAGTAGCACCAAACTGGGCAAAGGCTGCCAGCTCACGGTACTGGGCCAGTTCCAACCTAAGCCTGCTGGCTACCTGTTTCATTGCCTTGGTCTGGGCAGTACTACCCACACGAGATACTGACAGGCCCACATTCAATGCCGGCCTGATACCGGCATTGAATAAATCTGCCTCCACATAAATCTGCCCATCAGTAATGGAGATAACATTAGTCGGAACATAGGCAGACACATCACCAGCCTGAGTCTCAATAATGGGCAGGGCAGTGAGAGAACCACCACCGTATTCGTCAGCATACTTGGCTGCTCTCTCTAGCAAGCGACTATGCAAGTAAAAAACATCACCAGGGTAAGCCTCACGCCCCGGCGGACGGTGCAGCAACAAGGAAAGCTGCCGATAAGCCCAGGCATGCTTAGAAAGGTCATCATAGATAACCAGGGCATCCTTTCCCTGCTCCATGAACTCTTCGCCTATGGCACAACCGGCATAAGGAGCAAGATATTGCAGAGCAACCGAATCAGAGGCATTGGCAGTGACCACCACAGTATGCTCCATAGCCCCATAGCTCTCTAAAGTAGCTACCACCCGAGCTACCTTAGACACCTTCTGGCCAATAGCAACATAGATGCAGGTTAAGTCACCACCCTTCTGATTGATAATGGTATCAAGGGCGATAGCTGTCTTCCCTGTTGACCGGTCACCGATAATAAGCTCTCTCTGCCCCCGGCCCAAGGGAATCATACTATCTATAGCCTTAATCCCGGTTTGTACCGGAGTATCTACCGATTTACGCAGGGTAACACTGGGGGCAACACGCTCCAAGGGTCGAGACTTATCTACCTTTATCGCTCCCTTACCATCCAAAGGACGACCCAGTGGGTCAACTACTCGCCCAACAAGAGCCTCGCCTACCGGCACCTCAGCAATACGCCCGGTGCACCTTACCTCGTCCCCCTCCTTAATCCCAGTGTAGTCGCCAAGAATAATAGCGGCAACACTATCCTCTTCCAGATTCAGAGCAATTCCCATAACCTCGTTAGGGAACTGGAGCAACTCGTTATACTTAGCCGCCGCCAGTCCGTGAATCCTGGCAATACCATCACCAACCTCGATCACCGTGCCCACATCAACCACTGCTACCGCCGTGCCAAATTGCTCAATCTGCTGTTTCAAAACCGAGACAATATTCTGCCCTCTCGTCGTCATCTAAGCTACCCCCTCTCTCCTCTAGGATAGTAATCCAATGGGAAGCACCCACCGTCCATACTTTGCATTCAGGACCACTGCTGCCGAACCATAAGTGGCAACAGCACCGCAGATGAGGCCCTCTATACCCGGAACCAGTGCTGACAGTCCCCCGAAGAAGTGTGCCGCCAACAAGAAGAAGAGTACCGTCAATGTAGAGAACACAATAATATGCATCACAGACATCTTGAAGGTGCCGATAGTCATATAACCGGTGAAGATGCCCCACATTACGAACAACCAGGCCAACCCAGCACTATCCAGGCTAATCAAGCCCATCCATTCCAGAAGGAAGCCAAAGCTCAATCCTATCCAGAACAAACCGTAGGAAGTAAAGGCAGTCAAGCCGAAGGTATCACCACGACGGCCATCAATTATGCCAGCAATGACTTGAGCTACCCCTCCCCAGAAGAATCCATATACTATGGGCAGGATGCCCTCAATTAAACCAATATTATGTATCTGCAGCAAAACAGTATTGAGACCAAACCCGGCTAACCCAAGAGCCCCGGGATTAGCCCACTGAACATCTTCTTTTGCCATCTATCTATTGTCTCCCCTCTACCAGACTATTAACCACTGATGGGTCAGCCAGAGTACTAGTGTCACCCAGATTGCCAACATCACCGGCAGCAACCCTGGTTAATATTCGTCTCATAATTTTGCCGCTCCTGGTCTTGGGCAAGGCGTCAGCAAACTGAATCTTATCCGGGGTAGCAATAGGGCCAATCTCCTTCCGTACATGAGCCACCAGTTCCTTCTTAAGCTCATCGGTAGCCTCAACACCACTCTTCGGAGTGACAAAGGCATATATACCCTGCCCCTTAAGCTCGTGAGGCATACCAACCACAGCAGCCTCAGCCACCGCCTGGTGGGATACCAGAGCACTTTCAACCTCAGCGGTCCCAATGCGATGACCCGATACATTGATGACATCATCTATTCGACCCATCAGCCAGTAGTAGCCATCCTCATCCACTCTCGCCCCATCCCCCGTAGTATATACCCCGCGGAACTGAAGGAAGTAGGTATTCTTGAACCTTTCCGAGTCGCCATAGACCCGCCGCATCAAGCCCGGCCAGGGGTTCTTAATCACCAGGTAACCACCTTCATTCACATCAGCAGCAGACCCATCCTCCCTGAGCACTGCCACCTCAACCCCGGGGAATGGCAATGTAGCCGAGCCCGGCTTAATGGGGGTAGCCCCCGGCAGGGGAGTAATCAATACCCCACCGGTCTCCGTCTGCCACCAGGTATCCACAATCGGGCACTTACCCTTGCCTATCACATTGTAATACCACATCCACGCCTCAGGATTAATCGGTTCACCAACCGTGCCCAGAATACGCAACGAGCTTAAATCATGTTTATTAGGCCACTCATCTCCATCTCTCATGATTGCCCGAAGAGCAGTGGGAGCAGTATAGAAAATATTAACCTGATACTTTTCCACGATGTCCCAGAATCTATCCGGCTGGGGATAGGTCGGAACCCCCTCAAACATGAGACTGGTGGTACCAAAAGCTAACGGCCCATATACAATGTAACTATGACCGGTAATCCAGCCAACATCAGCCGTGCACCAGAAGGTATCCTCCTCCTTGACATCAAATATCCACTTAAAGGTCTGGTAGCAATACAGTAGATAGCCAGCCTGAGTGTGAAGAACACCCTTAGGTTTTCCGGTGCTACCACTGGTATACAGGATAAACAGAGGGTCCTCAGCATCCATTATCTCTGGTTCGCAATGAGGTGAAATATCACCGGCTGCCATCTCCTCATGCCACCAGTGGTCACGCCCCTCTTTTATAGCTACCTCACCACCAGCCCTCTTAACTACAACCACACTCTCCACATCGGGACAAGCCTCAAGAGCTGCATCCGCATTCTTCTTACTATTTATAACCCGGCCAGCACGATAGTACCCATCACAACAGATGAGCAACTTAGACCCACAGTCCAGTATCCTATCTTTCAAAGCATCAGCACTAAATCCACCAAAAACCACACTATGAATAGCCCCGATTCTGGCGCAGGCCAACATAGCAATCGACAGCTCAAGAATCATAGGAAGATAAATAGAGACGCGGTCACCCTTTTTAACGCCGAGCTTCTTTAATACATTGGCAAACTTGCATACCTCGTGATAAAGCTGCTGGTAGGTAAGAGTCTTGCTATCACCGATGTCACCTTCCCAAACCAGCGCCGCTTTATTCTTCCTCCAAGTCTTTAAATGCCTATCCAGGCAGTTATAGCAAACATTAAGCTTCCCGCCAACAAACCACTCATGCTTGGCTTCCCCAAAATCTTTAACCAGAACCTTATCCCACTTCTTATACCAGTCCAGTTGCTCTGCCTGCTCTCCCCAAAACGCCTCAGGGTCATTGATAGACCTTTGATAAATCTTCTTGTACTCGTCTAAGCTCTTAATATATGCCGCTTTACTGAGTTCCTCCGGAGGGTTAAACACCCTCTTCTCTTCCATCATGGAGGTAATTGCTTTTTTCTCTGCCATAAATATTCTCCTTATCGCTTCAAATAATCCTCTATAATATAAATATATTGCTCCCTAGCTAACTGATATCGCTTGAAGCCATGACCTTGAAATTACCCAGATTCCACCTCCTTATATTTCCTCTCACCTTCCTCCAGCTTATCCACCCCCACCAGCCAATTCCCTCTTCAGAGCCAGCAATTGGTAGCGAGTACTACCATCCAGCAGCTTACCACCAACCCTAGCTACAAAACCGCCTATCAAACCAGAATCTACCCTGGGCTTGAGCATCACCTTCTTGCCAATTACGGCACCGAGATGCTCGCTCAACCTTAGTTTATCCTCATCCTCAAGCGGAACGGCAGTAATAACCTCTGCCCACTCTATACCACGATAGCTATTTAACAATCGCTCATACTCTTCAGCAATATCACCCACTATGCTCAAACTGCCTTTCGACACCAACAGATAAACCAGATTCAACGCCAGGGGATTTATATCACCTAATCGCTCAGATAGCAGCTTAGCCTTATCACCAAAATGGAACTTAGGGCTTTCAAGAAAAGCGATAAGTTCAGCATCCTCACCCAGACTGACAATTTTCGTCAGGTCAGACTGCCACCTATCTAGTTCTTTTCTCTCCAGGGCAAGCTCAAACACTGCCTGGGAATAACGCCTAGCATAAACCCTTCTCGCCACAGTTTCTCCCTAGATAAAACCGGCTAACCCTTCTTCAGGGTTGCACTTTCTTTCAACACCCTATCAATAAGCTGGCGATGTGCTTCCTTATCCAGCGAGCGGTCAATCACCTTACCTGCCGCCAGTATGGTCAAATCAGCAAACTTCTTACGCAACTCATCGATAGCATCATCCCGCTCCCGCTGAATTTCCATACGAGCCCTGCTAATAAGAGATTCTCCCTCACGCCTGGCTTCCTGCTGTGCCTCTTTCCTAGTTTCCTCACCTGTCCGTACCGCCCGAGCTACTATTTCCTGACCTTCCCGGCCAGCAGCTTCAAGCCGTTTCTTAACCTCTTCCTCAGCATGAGCTGCCTGTTCCTTGATAAGCTCGGTCTGATCCATGCTTTCCTTAATCTTCCTCGAGCGCTCGTCAAACATCCTCATGAGAGGCTTATAGGCAACCAGATATAGAAGCCCAAACAGAACCACAAAGTTTATTATCTGCGCCAGCAACGTCGGCAAGCTAATACCAAGCCCTTCCATAAATATCCCTCCTCAAACAGGCTATAGCAACTCTCTCAGCAATAGATTCGCCTAAGTTAAAAGGAACATCCAGGTAATCGCTGCCATTGCCACCAATACACCGATAACGAGAACAACTGAAGCTATAACCGCTATAAAAGTTGGGAGTCCACTATCTTCCATAGTTCCTCTCCTCCATACTCAATGTCAGCTACACCACCATGGCAAGCAAGATTGCCACTATCAAGGCATAGATTCCGATAGCCTCAGCGAAGGCAATAGCCAATATCATATTGGTCATAATTGGTCCTCTAGCCTCAGGGTTACGCCCTAGAGCCTGCATAGCCCCGTAGCCCAGAATACCGATACCAATTCCCGGCCCAAGGGCACCCAGCCCCATACACAGCCCCGCCGCCAGCATTTTCACTGCTCCCAGATCCATTCTCTACCTCCTCTTACAAATTTTGTAGAACAGAATAAGGCAGTAAACTATCTGCCACTAAGCTGTCTCTGCCTCATGAGAAGCAACCGCCAGGGTAAGAAACACCAGGGTCAAGCCACCAAAGATAAGGGCCTGAACAAAGCCAACAAGCAACTCAAGCCCGTAAAAAGGCAGAGCCAGCAACCAAGGAACAAGGAACATCGCTATTAGAAGTAGTATTTCGCCAGCCGTCATATTGCCAAAAAGACGAAAGGTGAAACTGATAATACGCACAAACTCGCTCAGTGCCTCAAGCATACCAACGAAAATATTAATAACCCCGAGAAAAAGCTCGCTCAAGCCAGTCTTAAGCCTTCCTCTGAATACCAGACCTACACCCTTAAAAAACTGACCCGCATTAATAAACTTCGCCAGGTAACGAAAGCCGCCGTGCTCCTTTATACCAAAGTATTCAACAAAGACAAAAGACATCAACGCCAGAGCCAGCGGCATATTAATATCGGTATTAGCCCCACGCAATAAGTGCACATGCTCACCCTCCACCCCAGTAACAAATATCGAGCCAAACCCGGGAAACAGGCTCAGCCAGGCATTAACTATAACAAAGAGAAAGATAGTAGTTACTATGGGGAAGAAGCGGCGCCCATTCTTCTCACCGGCAACTTCCTGACAGAGGTCATAAACCCAACCAAGGGCAGACTCAAAGAAACTCTGTAACCTGCCTGGTATAAGCTTCATCCGGTGCGTAACAGCATACGACACCCCAACCAAAACAATCATGGTAAGCCAAGCAGCAATAACGCTGTTGGTAATAGGAAAACCTAACAGGCTGAAAACCTCCTCAGCAGGAAGCTGAGGCGCTGGCTGGGCAACACTGAGCCAGGCAGGCAACCCCAAATCACCAAATAGACTTCTACCCAGGGCTCCGCTGGCAAAGCTAACTACAAAGAGAGCTAAAAAGACAACCAGAACCCCAACTAAAACAGGGAAAGAACAACCCAAGCAGCCCCGTTTAGGCACTAGCTACTTCTCCTGTCTAGTTTTGTTGCCGATGAAGGGCAGGAGCATTCGATAAACACCATAGAAAGCAACAAAAATCCCAAGAATTAACCCCACTATTAGCAGAATAGGCTCAGTATTCAGTTTGCCATCAAGCCACAAGCCACCCATCACACCTAACGCAATGGAGCCGCCGATAAAAAAGCCAACACCCGTCAACCTTAGAGCCACACCCCACCTATTCATACCACCCTCCCGACCCTGACAGCATATCAAATCTGCTCTCTCAGGTCAAGCTCAACCGCACTCGTTAAAAAAGCTCTAAACCTGAAAGATTTAGGGCTTTTTACTATCCAACTCACCGATCAGTGAAAAAGGCTATGCCTCACAACAGCTTATAATCTTCGCTCCACCAAGCCTGCTCTTAGCTAAGAAGTTGAGAGTGGATAAACTCCAGCCTAGGACTTCCGCTTATCAAAATCCTCCAAATCAAGGGTATTAATGAAGTCATAGAAAGCCGACATCTTCTTCATCTCCTCATCACTCACCTTCCTACCCTCCTCCCCGGCTTCGCCCGCCCCACTCTCCTCAAGAATAGGCTTCCCTGTCTCCTTGTCCAACAAAATGCTTGCTTTATCCAGAACGGCTTCCTCAGTGTAAATAGGTACCTCTGCTCTTACCGCCAGAGCTAACGCGTCACTAGGACGGGAGTCAACCTCCAACTGCCCCCCATCTACATTAAGAACAATCTTGGCATAGAAGGTATCATTCTGAAGATCACTGACAATAATAGACCTGACAGTAGCCCCCAAAGCATCAATGACCGACTGCAACAGGTCATGGGTCAAAGGTCGGGATACGGTAACCCCCTGTAGCTTCACGGCTATGGCATCGGCTTCAGCAGGGCCAATCCAGATAGGCAGGTAACGCTCTGACATTTTCTCTTTCAGAATCACTACCCGCTGGTAGTTCATCAGGCTGACCCGGATGCTGTCAATAGTCATCTCTACCATAACCAAACCTCCTCTCCTTCTCTCAGCCACCGCATCTAATTTTAACCCACATTGCCAATACTGTCAACAAAAAAGGGGGGATAGACCACTCCAGCACTTGGTTAAAAACCGCCTTAATTATGGTATAATAATACATTGCAAAGAAGGCAAGAAATCTAACCCCGACCAAAAAGGAGGCGTAGTTATGCACGACAGCCAAAAGGCTATTGTCTGGTTCAATGAAGTCACTAAAAAGGATATAGCCACTGCCGGTGGTAAAGGAGCCAACCTAGGAGAAATGACCAAGGCTAACATTCCTGTTCCCCCAGGCTTTATTGTAACCGCTAACGCCTATTTTGACTTTCTGCAAAGGTCGAAGCTTACCGAAAAGATCCGCAACCTACTGAAACCACTAGACCCCGCTAATAGCAAGCAACTCCAGCAAGTCGCCGACCAGATCAAGCAACTAATTCTAAATACCGCCATGCCCCCTGAATTAGCCAGAGAGATTCAAGAAGCCTATGTAAAAATGGGCAGAGGGCTGGTTGCGGTACGTTCCTCAGCCACCGCTGAAGACCTGCCTGAAGCCTCCTTTGCTGGCCAGCAAAGCACCTTCCTTAATATTCAGGGCGATAGGGAAGTGGTAGCAGCTGTCCAGGAATGCTGGGCATCCCTCTTCAAACCACGGGCTATCTTCTACCGCCACCAGCAAAACTTCAGCCACCTGAAAGTCGGCATCGCTGTCCCCATCCAAAAGATGGTCCAGTCTCAGGTTTCAGGGGTCATGTTTACCCTGGAGCCAATGACCAGCGATAGGGACAAGATCATTATTGAAGCCGTCTACGGACTTGGCGAAGCAATTGTTTCAGGTCAAGTAGAAACTGACCTGTACATTATAGATAAAGAAGGGCTAAGAATCAGCGATAAAAAAATTGGCAAGCAGGACTGGCAATTAATAAGGAACCCGGATGGTATTGATAAGAAGGCTAATATTCGGATGCCACTCCAGGCTTCAATCCAAACCCGGCAAAAATTAACTGATGACGAGATAATTCGCCTGGCCAAGCTAGGGAAACACATTGAGGACCTATACCAATTCCCCCAAGACATAGAATGGGCAAAGGAGGATGAGGAACTCTTTATCGTCCAGACCCGGCCTGTAACTACCATTAAGGAAGTGACCGAGGTTGGGCCTGAAATCAAAGCCAGCGTTCTTCTATCAGGAAGAGCAGCAAGTCCAGGCATAGCATCAGGGCCGGTCAAGATAGTACACGAAGCCTCCCAAATAGATAAGGTGGAAGACGGCAATGTTCTGGTTGCCGAGATGACCAGCCCTGACTTCGTGCCAGCAATGAAACGAGCTGTAGCCATTGTAACCGAGCGCGGGGGCAGAACCTCACACGCAGCCATTGTCAGCAGGGAACTAGGCATACCCTGTATCGTTGGAGCTGAACAAGCGGTAACCGCCTTGACCGATGGACAGATAATCACCGTAGATGGCTCACAGGGCAGGGTCTACGAGGGTAAAATAACCGGGGAGGAAAAGACCGCTCCCACCACCCCCAGCAAGATAATCAAGACCAAAACCAGGGTTTATGTAAACCTGGCTCAACCCGAGTTGGCTGAGACAGTGGCAGCCCGCAATGTGGATGGCGTGGGTCTGCTCCGAGCCGAGTTCATGATTTCCCAGATTGGTGAACACCCTCGCTACATGATTAACCAGAACCGAGGCGATGAGTTTGTAGACAAGCTTTACAAAGGCATCAGCACCTTTGCCAAGGCTTTTAACCCACGCCCGGTAGTTTACCGAACCACCGACTTCAAAACCAACGAGTATAGAGAGCTTACCGGCGGTCAGGAATATGAAGAGGCTGAAGAGAACCCAATGCTCGGCTACAGAGGAAGTTCTCGCTACATCAAAGAGCCTGATGTGTTTAAACTGGAAATAGAAGCGGTAAAGAGGGTAAGACAGAGCTACCCTAACCTATGGGTTATGATTCCCTTTGTCAGAACTGTTGATGAGCTAGCCAGAATTAAAGAAATTATGGAGGCTGAGGGATTAAAGCGCTCTAAGGACTTTAAGCTATGGATGATGGTTGAGCTACCATCCAACATACTCCTTATTGAAAAATTCCTTGAGGTTGGTATAGACGGCATATCCATTGGCTCAAACGACCTGACCCAGCTCATTCTGGGGATTGACAGGGATAGCCAAAAGCTAGCCGAGACTTTTGACGAGCGAAACGAAGCAGTGCTTATAGCCCTAGAGAAGGCTATTAAAACGGCAAAGAGCATGGGGGTTACCTCTTCCATCTGCGGGCAGGCACCCTCGGTGCACCCCGATCTGACCGAGAAGTTGGTGAACTGGGGTATCACCTCAGTTTCAGTAAGCCCTGATATGATTGACACGACCAGAGAGATAATTGCCAAAGCCGAAGAGAAACTAAAAACTTAATGATTAGTCAGCTCAATATCCGTCAGCTAACTGAAGAAAGGGAGGAACACCTTTCTCGCTATGCGGTGAAGAGTAGACTGTCACAGGGGAGGCTCAAACCCGAAGAGCCCTGCCCGGTACGCACCGCCTTCCAGCGTGACCGAGACCGCATTATCCATTCAAATGCCTTCCGCCGTCTCAAGCACAAGACGCAGGTCTTCATCGCGCCCCTGGGTGACCACTACATAACAAGGCTCACCCATACCCTGGAGGTTTCCCAAATAGCCCGTACCATAAGCCGAGCCCTAAACCTTAATGAGGATTTGACTGAGGCAATTGCCCTGGGACACGACCTGGGTCACACCCCCTTCGGGCATACAGGCGAGGATGTCCTAAATGAGCTCTTCCACCAGGGATTCAGGCATAATGAGCAAAGCCTGCGAGTGGTTGACATCCTAGAAAATGATGGCCAGGGGCTCAACCTCACCTGGGAGGTAAGAGACGGCATCTTGAACCACTCCAAGACAGGAGCAGATATCCTGGAGCAAGACTGGGGAAGAATAGGAACCCTGGAAGGAGAGGTGTGTAAGATTGCTGATGTCGTTGCCTACATTAACCATGATATCAGCGACTCCACAAGAGCCAACATCATAGCTGAGAAAGATTTGCCCCTTTCAGCTATTGCTACCCTAGGCTATTCTTCATCACAACGCATCAATACCATGGTCTGTGACATCATCGGCAACTCATGGGCAGTCAGGGGAGACAAGAGTACCACCAGTCCCTCTATAAGTATGAGCCCCCAGGTTCTAAAGGCAACCCATATCCTGCGCGAATTCCTTTTTGACCATGTGTATAACCTGCGCTCGGCTCAAGACGAAGCAGAAAGAGCCAGAGAGGTGATACGCCTATTATACAAATACTTCAATGAAAACGCAGACAGGTTACCACCAGAGTATCGCTTTCACAGCGATGACACGGAACGGAGGGTAGTCGACTATATAGCCGGTATGACCGACCAATATGCCCTGAGGCTAGCCGGGGAACTATCCCTAATAAAAGATAAGGTTAAATAGCAATATGGGCACCATAGACGAGGTAAAGCAGAGGACAGATATCGTCGAGGTCATCAGCCAGTATATCTCTCTAAGCAAGGCCGGACGAACCTTCAGAGGGCTATGCCCGTTCCATAGTGAAAAGCACCCCTCATTCTTTGTCTACCCCGAGCAACAGAGCTGGCATTGCTTCGGCTGCAACACCGGCGGCGATGTTTTCTCCTTCGTTATGAAAAAAGAGGACATCGACTTCGGGGAGGCGTTACGCCTCCTCGCCCAGAGAGCAGGGGTTACCATCAGTGCCAAGCCTGAGCGGGAGATAAAGGACAAAGGAGCTAGATTATATCAAGTCAATGAGGCAGCCGCTCAATTTTTCCATGATTTGCTCTTAAACTCACCGGATGGGGAAAAGGCGCGAAAATATATAGCCGGCCGCAGTTTAGACCCAAAAACCACCACCGACTTCCAGCTAGGCTTCAGCCCGAACAGATGGGAAGCCCTAAAGCAATACCTGATGGACATGAGCTACACCGAGAAAGAGCTGCTAGCTGCCGGCCTAATAATAGAGGCAGAAGCCGGGAAAACACACGACCGATTCCGCAACCGCTTGATGTTCCCCATACACAACAGCCGGGGGCAGGTTATCGGTTTCGGAGCAAGGGCTCTTGACGACTCACAACCCAAATACCTCAACTCACCGGAGACGCCAGTCTTTGACAAGAGTAGTAGCCTGTATGGAATAAACCTAGCAGCGACAGCGGTCAGACAACAGGATATGGCAGTGATTGTCGAGGGCTATATAGATGTCATTACCGCCCACCAGAGCGGCTTCAACAACGTGGTTGCCTCTATGGGCACCTCGGTTACTGAGAAGCAGATAAGTTCTCTGAAGAAGCTAACCAAAAACATAGCCCTGGCTCTGGATGCCGAT
>DAOUMH010000023.1:0-6766 GCA_034411815.1 Dehalococcoidales bacterium
ACAGCCTCTTGTATTTCTGCAAAGGTTGCTATGCCCGTAGAGATAATTATCGGCTTACCCTTGCTGGCGATATATTCAATGAGAGGAAGGTCTACCATTTCAAGAGAGGCAATCTTATAAGCCGGCACGCCCATCTCTTCCAGGAAATCCACCGCTGTTTTATCAAAGGGTGAAGAGAAGAGGTCAATCCCCAGCTCGCTTGCTACCTCTTTGAGCTTTGGTTGCCACTCCCAGGGTGTATAAGCTTCGGCATAGAGGTCATAAAGGGTCTTGCCATCATGGAGCGTTCCCCCGCTAATTTGGAACTGAGGACTGTCGCATTGGATAGTGATGGTATCTGGGGTATAGGTTTGCAGTTTGACAGCGTCTGCACCGGCTTCTTTTGCCGCTTTAATCAGCTTCACCGCTTCGTCAAACTGCTGGCGGTGATTGGCAGAAAGTTCAGCCACAACATAGACAGGGAAGTCAGAGCCAATCTTGTGCTCATTGATTTCAATGTAAGTTACTCTCATTGCTTCTCCTATGTTGTAGCCTGGTTTATTTTGAATAACTCTCGTCTAGCTTGAGGGCATCTGTTGAGCCTTCCCTGATATACCTTATCGCTTCGCTACCTGTGTTAAACAGTAGGTCGACTGCCGATAAATAGGGCATAAATTCCCCCCTTATTTGAGGGTAAACCGGATGTCGATATTCGTACCAGTATAATTTTATTCCCTTTCTCTTAAATTTATCGGTTTCTATATAGTCCCTTGAACCAGGATTACTGATATATTCATCAGCACCTATTTCCTCCAGGACAGCTAATAGCCTGTCGGTTTTCCCCCCCGTTATACCTTCAAGTTGGGAAGACCTGATAAATTCCGGCATATCTGTGCCTAACAGCTCAGAAAGCTTCTTAATAGTAGTTATATTCAGCTCGCTTAGGTATTCCCATTCTTTCTGATAAAAGTTTTCTATTTCGTCTTTGTAATCCTTGAAACATGACGCTTTGGCGTACGATTGATATATAGAACCCCAGTGCTTTTTCAGCCAGTTGGAGGTATTGTTTATCTGAACCTCATCTATATTTTGCCCAAATTTACGGACAATAGGCACTGATAGCCACATCCAGTTGTCGTTGGTGGATTTTATCTTATTTCTCTGCTGCCACGACTGTGCTGAGAATTGGACATCATCGTAGAAAACGAAAGTGTCTGCCAAGTCAATCAGCCCAAAGTAGCCCATCCAGGGTAAGTAGGTAGGTTGTAAAACAGCGGCTCTCACTTCTAGCTCACCCCTTTTTTCTTTTCTATTAAGAATCTAAACCTACCATTCTCCATTTCCCTTTTATAGTCTACGAGCATTTCGTCATAATGATATTTCGGAGACCATCCCAGATCCCTCTTTGCCTTACTAATATCATAGAGAAAAGGCTTTAGCGAGTTTGGCTTGTTAGGTCGGTATATTATTTTAGAGGGGCAGTCTCTCGGCGAGAACACCCTGATGATTCCCTCAGCCTCCTCTTTTAAAGAGAGAGACCGCCCGGAGGCTATGTTATACAGGCCAATCGCACTTTTACTCTTCAACGCCAGAATAATGGCAGAAACGACATCCTTGACATAAATGATATCTCTTCCCTTTTTACAATCGCCCCAAACCTCAATAGGTTTTCCCGCAGTAGCGTTTTCAATAAAAGCCTGGAAGCCTGTCTTGAGCGGCTTCCCGTCCTTATAAATTTCTGTGTGCGGCCCGTAGCCATATACCGGTGGAAGTCTGAATATTATCCCCTCCATTCCATATTGCTGATTGTAGTGTTCTACACAATCGGCAGCGGTAACTTTGGAAATGATATACATGGCATGGTCACCGGTATACTTGAAGCATCTTGGTGCCTCTTCACCTATCGGCTTGGCTGATTCCCATAAGCTCTCAACGTCACTATGCGAGCTTGTGTATATGAGTTTTGATATATTGTTCTCTCGGCAGAACTCTAGGGTGTTGAGCATACCAATCACATTGACTTTGATATAATCTCTCGGGTCATAATCCGTCCCTTTTACATTAGCCGGAATCAGGGCTGCTAGATGTATAACAGCACTAACACCATCTTGAGGAAGTTTACTAAAGTCTTCTGCTCTGGTAATATCCAGGTTTAGGAAGGGTATTCCCCGCTTTTTATAATATGCTTCTCCCAGTTTGCTTCTGCCCGTAGCTAAAACCTCCACGCCATCTTTGACCAGCTGGTCAATAAGATAGGTACCAATCAGCCCCGTAGCCCCGGTAACTATTATCATTTCTTAACTCCCGTTATTGCTTCAATAATTTCTGCCTTCCCTTCTGCTATGTTCAGGTTCTTGATATATTCCGTATCTGGCTTAATGAAATCGCCACTAGAAATAGCATCCTTGAGCTTGTTTATTTTATTTTCATCAAGTACGGGCAAAGCTCCTTCAAACCAGCTTCTCTGAAGCAGGTTCTGGTATATTGCTATTACCGGCGTGCCGACACAAAGAGCTTCGAACATTGAAACACCCGGAGAGGCTATTACCAAATCTGCGTTATGCATTAACTCAGCCACATTCTTAATATCCCTGTATATAGTTACATTCTTCTTTTTGCCTTGGTATTTGTCTAAGGCCTGGTTCAATGCATCGAAATATAAAAAGTGCATTCCCAGTATTACATCTATCTTAAAAGCATTATTGAAACTGAGAAGTTCATTCAATACCTTTGAGGTTAGATTTGAAGGGTCGCTTCCCCCGAGAATTAGTAATATCTTTTCTAGTTTACCGGTTAATCTTTTCCCTTGCTGCTTGAATTCGTAGAACTCTCTTCTCAACACATAGTATCTGGGTCCGTAGAGATAAAGCGTATTCGTATCTTCGTCTATGAACTTCCTGTTCCGAAGCTTGGTACCGATAACACCATTCACTACAATGTCCGCATACCTGTTCGCCGTAGAGGTATTGCCAAATATCACTAGCTTGGCATTTAGACCGCCCTTTATTTTTTGGGCAAAATCCTCTTCCACATTCAGCCTATCAATAATAACGGTCTCAGGATTTATCTCTTGTAAAATATCCACCGCTTCGCTGTCATTTTTCAGTTGAAAGGTATTAAAGCCGGTATTTTTTATTTGGTTAACCGCGATTTCATCGCTTTTTGTCAAAAAGCATATCTCGGCTCTATCTGCTATTTCTTCGGCCAGGGTTATAGACCTCATGATGTGGCCTATCCCCATCTCCAACCCCCCCTCAACCAAAAAAGCAATCTTCATTACGCGCCTAGCCCCTTTTGGCTGATATAGGCGTTTATGGCTATCAGCTCGGGATACTTGTCCAAAAGGTCGACAACCTCTTCAGTGTAGAAGATTCGATCTTCACGATAAAGTCGCTTGAAAATTTCCCGTATTAATTGCAAGTCTTCTTCTGTATCTACGGTGAGCCTTAAATCGGGTCGCCTCAGCTTGCCGGTAGCTTCCAGAGATTTGAGCTTGAAGATTTCAGGGTGTTGATATATGTATGGGGTAACATGCTCCCGCTCGTAGTCCTGCCCGGTTTCTTTATATGTTCTCTCCAGAGCCTCGAGGCTGAAGACCTCTGTATCTAGCCCGCGTGGGAAGTTACTGCTGACAGTGTAATCCACTTCCGAATTCAGGTGTTCTCTGACGACCGCATCGGTTACCACAGGGTCGATTAAGGGGCAATCAGATGTTACCCGTACTATTACATCTCCGCCGAACTCCACGGCTGCCCGGTAGTAGCGGGACAAGACATCCTCTTCGCTTCCTCTGAAGCAAGCTAGCCCGAGTCTTTTAGCGAAGCCTTCTAATTGGTCATTTGGTGCCGAATCGGGGATGGCAAGAATGATATTATCAAGCTTTTGGGAAAATTTGAGCCTGTTGATCATATGCCACAGCATGGGCTTGCCACATATGTCCTGCAAAACTTTACCCGGCAATCTGGTTGAGCCCACTCGGGCTTGGATAATTGCCACAACTTTTCTGTTCCTACTCATCCCTTTTCAAGCAGAAACATTACATCTACATTATCATCGTTCAAGTATTTGAAGAGTTGTTCCCTGGCCAGTCTCAAATTCTTGAAGCGGTTGAGAAAAAGCTTGGGGAAGTCGGTTTTCCAGAGCAGGTCAGCGTGCTTCCGGTAGTTTACTTTAGTATATGCTTCTGCGTAGTACTCCATTCCCCAGATGTATTGCTTCGTACACCGATATATTTCATCCAAAACCTCGTTGCTATCCTCCGGGGCGATGTGGATTAAAAGCCCGGAAGTGAAGACAAGGTCAAATAAGCTGTCCTTAAAAGGGATGTCAAAGGCAGAACCCTGGATTATATTTATACCTTTTGTCCTGCTTTTTGATAATTCGACTGCATAAGGCTGTAACTCAATACCGTAGAGGTTCTTGAACCCCATATTTTGCAGGAGCAACAGTTGGTTACCGATATTGGAACCAACTTCCAGAACCTTCATATCTCTATCAAGGTTGTCAATGAACTTGGAGTTCATTTCTGTGCGTGTAAGGCCAAAATACCCTTGGTATAGAAGATCCAACTCCTGTAGTGAAAGAGCATTTCGGTCGGTATATTCCTTGCCAAATTGCCCTCCCCATTCTTCCATCTGCCTTGTAAACTTGTCCATTCCGTTTACCTCCGGTAATAGCGAATAATTTTATATACTGCTTTAATCACATCCTCGACATCATCATCGCTCATCTTTGGGAAAATCGGTAGAGTGATAGCTCTATCATAGTACCTCTCGGCACGGGGATAGTCGCCTTTCCCATACCCAAATTCTCTTTGATAGAAAGGGTGAAGATGAAGTGGTATATAGTGCACATTAACCCCGATGTTTTCTGCCCTCAGGGCTTCAAATACTTCCTTTCTCCCCACCTTGAGCAGTTCGGTTCGTAGCTGAATAACATAAATGTGATATGTTGCTTTGCCATCGTCTTTCTCAACGGGAGTTATGATTTCCCCCATCTCACCGAAAGCCTCATTGTACCTTGTGGCTATTTCTTGTCTCCTCTCGACGAAGCGGTCTAATTTCTTCAGTTGGCTGATGCCCAGGGCACACTGAAAGTCTGTCATTCTGAGGTTATATCCTGGGTTGTATATTTCGTAATACCAGGAACCTTTATCCGGATTGTTTTTTGTTATGCCATGGTGTCTGAAGATTTTGAGTTTCTCATAAAATTCCTCGTTGTCAGTTAAAATCATGCCGCCTTCGCCGGTAGTGATATGCTTCACCGGGTGGAAGCTGAGGATAGTCATATCAGCCAGGCTGCCTATTTTCCGCCCCTTGTATTCGGCACCCAGAGCATGGCAGGCATCCTCGATTACCACCAAGCCTCTTTCCTTAGCGATAGCCATTATTTCATCAAGGTCAGCGGGATGCCCGGCAAAATCGACAGGGAGAACCGCTTTGGTCCGAGGCGATATCTGTCTCTGGATTTCCTTATGGTCGATATTCAAGGTGTCTTCTCTTATATCGGCAAATACCGGCTTACCGCCGCAATAAACGATTGCGTTAGCAGTAGCGGCAAAGGTGATGGGTGTAGTTACCGCTTCATCGCCTCTCGAGATTCCGGCTACAGCGCAGGCGGCGTGAAGGGCGGCAGTGCCACTGGAGACAGCTACAGCATATCTGGCTCCACAATGTTCGGCGATTTTCCTTTCAAATTCCTCAACCTTGGGACCTTGAGTTATCCAGTCGCTCTTAAGAACCTCGATGACAGAGGTAATATCCTCATCAGTAATCCACTGGTGGCCATAAGGAAGGAGCTCACTTCTTACCGGTTTTCCGCCTTCAATTGCTAACATCTGCTCCACTTAAAGTTCCTCTAGCATCTTGCTGAGTTCATCTTTCGTCAGCCACTGGCTGTTGTTATCACTGGTGTATGTGAATCCCTCGGAGAGGGGTTTAGCTCCTTTGAGGTTGCCTTCTTCCCAGAAGGAATGCTCAGGCTCAATAACAAAGCAGTCGTCAAATTCCCTCGCATGTCTGGCTTCTTCCTCCGCTAGAAGGATTTCATTGACTTTCTCCCCGGGGCGTATCCCAATAATCTCCCTTTCAGCTTTAGGGTCAATCGCATCTGCCATATCTGTAATTCTCATGCTGGGAATCTTAGGGATAAAAACTTCGCCACCATGCATCCTATCGATGCAATCAAGAACAAAATGGACCCCTTGTTCGAGGGTAATCCAGAACCTGGTCATCTGCTCATCCGTAATGGTGATTTTACCTCTCTTTCTTTGCTTAAGGAAGAGAGGGACTACGCTTCCTCGACTGCCAACGACATTCCCGTAACGCGTGCAACTGAATTTGGTTCTTCGACCCCCGGTGTAAACATTAGCTTGAATAAAGAGCCTTTCCGCCACCAATTTGGTAGCTCCATAGAGGTTAATCGGATGAACTGCCTTATCACTGCTGATAACCATTGCTTTCTCAATGTCATTATCAATGGCAGCATCAATTACATTTACTGCTCCGTTGATATTGGTCTTGGTTGCTTCTATGGGGTTGTATTCACAAGCAGGCACTTGCTTTAAAGCTGCAGCATGGATGACGATGTTAGCGCCACCCATTGCCCTATATAGCCTCTCTCTATCTCTGACATCGCCGATAAAGAAGCGAAGCCGAGAGTCATCGTTGAACTTTTGGCGCATTTCCCATTGAAGCAGTTCTCCTCGGGAGAATATCCGAATTACTTTCGGATTATGTTTTCGCAGGACTGTTTCGGTAAACTTCTGTCCGAAAGAGCCTGTTCCTCC
>DAOUMH010000024.1:0-15216 GCA_034411815.1 Dehalococcoidales bacterium
TATACCTCTACCTTTATGACACCCGCCAAGACGAGAGGGTTAGCCGGAAAACAGACAATACACAGGGCAGTCAGAAGCGTGCTCCAGAGTATATTCTTCCATTTCCGATATGACAAGTTTTTACCCGCCTCTACCTTCGTGAACATATCAGACCTCCTTTAAGCAGCAGCTCCCATGTTAACTAACCTGGCTAGGTTAAAGCACTACTGACCGGCTGTCAATACCTATAACCCCGCGGTCTTCACCAGGGAGAATATTTCTAACAACCTTTTTTACTGGATAGCGAGCGGCAGCTTTCACTTGATAGACTTTTCGAGTATAATGCTCTTCACGCCGTCTAATTGAGGGCCAAGATATTATGAGAAGGTTTTTCTAATATGCCCGCAGTTGAAGTCAACCACATAGTCAAGTCCTACGCAGATAGAGTCGTAGTTGACAACCTGTCTTTCACTGTCGCCCAGAACGAGATATTCGGTCTGATTGGCCCTAATGGTGCGGGCAAGACTACTACCATCAGGATGATGATGGACATAATCAAGCCAGACTCAGGCGAGGTGACAATCCTCGGCGAAAAGCTGACTGAAGCCAGTAAGAACAGGCTTGGTTATTTGCCTGAGGAAAGAGGACTGTACAAGAAGCTGACTGTCATGGATTCCATCATCTATTTTGCCTCGCTCAAGGGTATGGATAGCTACTCAGCAAGGGAAAAAGCCGGTAAGCTGCTCAACCAGACGGGAATGCTTTCTCACGGCAGGAAGAAGATTGAGGAGTTGAGCAAGGGTATGGGGCAGATTATCCAGTTCATCGTTACTGTCATTCATGACCCGGAACTGGTCATCCTAGACGAACCCTTTACCGCTCTCGACCCGGTTAATACCGAGTTGATAAAAAGGATGTGCATTGACCTGAGGAACCAGGGCAAAGCCGTCATTCTGAGCACTCACCAGATGAACCAGGTGGAGGAACTCTGCGACCGCATATTGATGATAGATGATGGACGCGCCGTCCTTTACGGGAATCTGACTGAACTCAAATCGAGGTATCGGGGTCACTCGGTCATTCTGGACTTTGAAGGTGAGTTGGGGCAGGTACCGGGAGTTACCGAAAAGCGCACTCATAAAGGCCATATTGAGCTGGTACTTGATGAAAACACGACTCCTAAAAAACTCCTGGAACGGCTGGTAAGTACCGGCATAGTAATCAATCGATTTGAGATAGCTACCCCCTCGCTTAACGAGATATTCCTGAAGGTGGCAGGCAAGAATCATGAATAAGACACTCCTGATATTCAGGCACGAATTCATGCACACGATAAAGAGGAAGGGGTTCATCATTATGACCCTTATCGTGCCGGTCTTAGCCCTCCTGGCTATAGGCGCCTTCCAGCTCATATCAACCGAAGCACCACCAGCCCTAGAAACAACCTCAATCGGCTATGTAGATGAGGTAGACGGATTCAACCAGTTTACAACACAGGGGAACATAGAGCTGGTTCGCTTCGACACACTTGATGATGCCACGACAGCCCTGATTAACGGCGATGTTCCAGAGTATTTCGTCATTCCATCGGACTATACATCAACCGGGGTAATTAACCGCTATACCCTGGAGAAACAGCTGGAAACGCCCCAAGTCATCGCCACCGCCATTAAGAACTTCCTCACCAGCAATATGTTAGCCGGGAAAGTAGCTCCAGAAACAATATGCCGGATAGAAGCACCCTTAAACCTGGTAGTGACCAGACTTACCGAAACGGGGGCGGTGGCTACCGAACAGGGAGGATTTGGGAATATTATCATCCCCGGCATCTTCAGCCTTCTGCTAGCTCTATCACTGATGTTATCTTCCAGCTACCTGATACAAGGGCTGGGAGATGAGAAGGAAAGTCGCCTTATTGAAGTGCTGCTCTCCTCAGTCTCCACCCGGCAATTGCTCGTCGGCAAGGTTTTAGGGCTGGGTACCGCCGGACTGGTGCAGGTAGTCATCTGGCTAGCCTTAGCACCGCTCCTGCTAAGACTGGCCTCATCCTCCTTCGGCGGATTCATCAGCACAATACAAATACCGGCTAACTTCCTCATTCTGGGAATAGTCTATTTCATCCTGGGCTATTTATTATTCGCTTCCCTGTCGGCAGGCGTTGGCGCCATCAGCCCCAACGCTCGTGAAGGACAACAACTGTCCATGATTTACACGCTTTTCGTCTATGTACCCCTCTGGTTCTCATCCCTACTATTTATATTCCCTAAAAGCCCTATCTGGGTAGTGCTGACTATCTTCCCGGTAACGGCTCCTATTGCAGCGATGCTGAGGCTAGGCGTGAGTGGTATTGCCGCCTGGGAGCTGGCAGTCAGTATAGCAGTGCTGGTACTTTCCATCATAGGGGTTTTGTTTGTGGCTGTCAGAGTTTTCCGAACCTACCTTCTAATGTATGGGAAGAGACCTACCTGGGGAGAAATTATCCACAACCTCAGGAACGGATAACCGACAACTAATTACCAGCAAAAAGGTCAGATATTACCGAAAAGAGTCCTTCTAACAACCTTCTCGTCAGCACATCAAAATCCCTTTATAACTTCTTTCCAACGGCCTTGAAAAAGGTGTAACAAAAAGTCCCGGCTGAATCGGCAGAGCGATAGAGGTCGGCTATTCCCCTGCTCCACTCCGCCTCGGTAATCAGCCCACAGTTGACTGCCTGCTCTCTTACTCCTTCTACCATAGCAATGAAAGTCCTTCTGGTAAAACCATCCACCAGCTCAGGACGGTTAGCGTCTGCATATACAATCCTTGGTGAAACAGAGACGTCCTCAAACCCGGCAGTAACCAGCAAGGGATAAAGCTCACGACCGATAAGCGCATTCCCACCCATCGAAGCCTGAACGTCGACTAAACACTGTATTATAGCTTGAGCCGCAGGACTGCGCGGGTGATAATAGGCAGAACCGTGATCTCCCTCGATAACGGTTATCGTCCCGGCTTTTTTGAGCACTCTTTTCAAGGAAGCGAGCGCTCCCATGGGGTCCCGAAGATGCTCGAGAAGGAAACAAATAAAAATATGGTCAAAAGCCTCATCAGTAAAGGGCAGGTTAAATACATCAGCAACCTGAAACCTTACGTTCCGGATTTTATTCTCCTTGATACTCCGCTCGGCTTTTACCAGCGGATCCTCAGCAATATCAACGGAGACAAAGTTACACTGCGGATTCTGAGGGGCTACTATAACAGTCTGAGCCCCGGTTCCACAGCCAGCTTCCAGAACCAACCCGGCAGGGCGGAATACAGAATCGTGATGAAGCAGACAGCTTAATGTATTAGCCTGGTCGGAAAGTCGCTGAGACTCCGAAATAGAATAGCCATGAACGTAACTAACATCGTTCATGGCTATTATGTTATCACGCAACCAGCGCCACAGCAATCTGATAAAGCTAATTACTGGCTTTTTCCGGGTTGGTCTCAGGGGATTTCGACACTGGCAAGCCCGGTTCAGAGCTCCAGGGTTACTCTACTTTCCTCGTCGGAAAGCCTCTTCATTGTGCAACCAAGTTTATTGGCTAAACCAAGCATCTTCAGATTATCGTTTAACACGATACCGTAGATACTCTTTAGTCCCTTATCCTGTGCTATCTCTATCAAACTGTCGAGCAGCTTCAGACCGAGCCCGCTCCCCTGGAAGTCATCAGCCACAAGAATAGCAAATTCTCCCGTCTCTCCACCCGGCTCAAGGATTATACGACCAACACCCACATTTCTACGCTTGCCGCCTGAATTATATTCAGCAATAATCGCCATCTCCCGGTCATAGTCAATGTTACAAAATCGGCTCAGCATATCGTGAGTTATCTCTTTAATGATATAAAAGAATCTGAACCTAGCTGATTCCTCAGACAGACTAGCGATAAGGTCACTCTCCAGTGGCTCATCCTCTGGCTTGATGGGCCTCAAGAGTACCGACCTCCCATCCCTGCATACCCAGGGTTGAATGTACTTCGTAGGATAAGGGGATATGACCAGATGCGCATACTCCTCGGCTCTTTTTGGCACCGCCGCCTCATCCATAATTATCCTGGCATCCAGGGCAATAGCGGTACCATCGCTAATAACCAGAGGATTGATATCAAGCTCCTTCACCTCGGGGAAATCAATAAGCAGGTTCGATACCCTGACCAAGGTCTCCTCCAGCAAGCGTAGATTGACCGGTGGTCTATGCCGGAAACCATGGGACAACATTTTGTGAACCTTGGTTCGTTCCAACACCATCCGGGCCAACGCCTGATTCATCGGAGGTAACCCCACCGCTACATCCTTAAAGAACTCTGCCTCTGTCCCACCGAGGCCAAACATTATCACGGGCCCCAAGATAGGGTCTTTCTTCCCACCAACAATCAGTTCATAATCAAAACTGGTGACCATTTTCTGAATGCTGACACCCTCAATTACAGCACCAGTCTTACTCTTCCTGACGCTCTCCATCATCCCGTTAAAAGCCTTCTCCAATTCATTGGCCGAAGAGATATTTAACCTCACCCCACCTACGTCTGACTTATGGCTGATATCAGGAGAAACTATCTTCATCACCACCGGATAACCAATGCTCGAGGCAACACTAACAGCCTCTTTAGCGCTTTTAGCGAAATAAGGCGTTGACACCGAAACCCCGTATGCCGACAGAAACTTCTTTGAATCCTCTTCACTCAAAAGCGCTTTACCCTTTTTAAACTGGCGGCTGGCGAGCACCTTGAGATAGTTCCTAGAAGGCGCCGCATCCAAGGGTAAATCTTCCGGGGTCTCATATAGCTCTTCCAGATTGCAGAAGTACTGATACATATAGAGGTAGGTCTTGATGGCATTCTCAGGGAATTCATAAGTAGGCACGTTATTCTCGTATAGTAGCCGCCGGGCTTCAGCGACCTCCTCACTGCCCATAATAGAAGTTAAAATTGGCTTTTTGGCTGTTCTGGCATGCTCGACAACTGTTTTGGCAATATCCGCAGGACTAGCAGGCCCCTGCGGCGTATAAATTATCACCGTGCCATCAACCCCGGGGTCTTTGAGAGTCACCTCGATAGTCTTGGCAAATCTCTGCGGGTCAGCATCCCCCAGAATATCAATAGGATTGGATTTACTCCAGTAGGCGGGTAGGAATTCATTCAACGCAGCTACAGTCTCATTGGAAAGCTGAGCTAGCTCACCTCCACGGCCCACGAGAGCATCCGTGGCTAATACTGCCGGCCCACCGGCATTGGTTATGATAGCCAATTTCCGCTCCTTAGGCAGTCGGACGGTATTCAATATCGAGGCGCAGTTAAAGAGGTCTTCAATCTCCTCCACCCTCACTGCACCAGCCCTATCAAAAACGGCTTGATAATATAAATCTTCCCCGACCATAGCTCCGGTGTGCGACCTGGCCGCCTTCATGCTCTCCTCAAACTTTCCCGGCTTAATGACGATTATTGGTTTAGTTCTGGCGAAGCCTCTAGCCGCACTCATAAATTTTCTGGTATTCCGCAGGGAGCTGCCCAGAGACTCAAGATAGATAATGATGCTCTTGGTCTCAGGGTCTTCACCAAAATGGTCAATCAAGTCGCCGAAATCAACATCAAGCATGGACCCCAGAGAGACAAAGGCACTGAAACCGATATCCCTGCTCACCGCCCAATCAAGCACCGCCGAACCTAAAGCTCCACTCTGTGACAGGAAGGCAATACGCCCGGGCTTGGGCATCCTGGTAGCAAAGGTGGCATTCAGACTGGCACTAGGCCTGATAACACCCAGACAATTAGGCCCGATTATCTTAATGCCATATTTGTCAGCGAGGGTAGTAATCTTATCCTCGCGGGCTTGCCCTTCCTCTCCCATCTCCTTGAAGCCAGCAGAAATAACGACAACGGCCTTAACACCAACCTTACCACACTCAGCAATTACATCGGGAACGGCTTTGGCCGCTGTAGCAATGACAACCAGGTCAGGTGCTTGCGGCAAAGAGGTCAGAGCCGGATAGCATTTCACATCAAGCACCGACTCCCGCTTAGGGTTTATCGGATAGACCGTGCGCTTGTCCTTAGCCAGCAGCAGGTTGTCCAGCACCACCCGTCCCACCATACCCTTCCTATCGGTAGCTCCAACCAAAGCCACACTCTTAGGCTCAAAAAACAACCTCATCTTTTCCATAGCTATGCTATCTTCCTTATCTCCATTTTACACCCATCCACCTAGCCTTGCAAGCAAAGACGGGCTGTTTTAAATGATAGCCCACTTGCTATACTTGCACTATATATAGTATAATATGCTCTATGGTTGAGCTACGGCTAGATCAACACTCCACAGAACCTTTATATCAGCAGATAGCTGATCAGGTCAGGCAATCTATTGCCACAGGTCATCTCAAACCGGGCGGTCGTCTGCCTACAATCAGAGAGCTGGCAAAAATGCTTGGCGTAAACCAAAACACAGTGGTCAGAGCATATGTCGCCCTCGAACGAGAACAGGTGATTGTATCACGCCGTGGTGGCGGCACAACCGTAACCGCCAAGACAGACGACCCAACAATGCGAGTCATCCGCCAAAGGCGGCTCTCTGATACTATCAGCGGTGACATGCTCAAGCTACTGAGTTCGGGTTACAGCCCAGAGGAAATAGAGGCTACCTGCTACCTGCACCTGGCACGCTGGCGCGAGGAAAAACAGGCACCGGCCGAACTACCTGAACGGAGACATAGCAGAACCGAACGAGGGAATGTCATTCGCATAGTTGGCAGCCATGACCTGGCCTTGAATCTACTTGTTGACATGTCAAGGCAACGCAACGACAAAATCAAATTTGAAGTCAGTTCTGCAGGCAGCCTAGGAGGGTTAATCGCCCTCCAAGAGGAGCGGGCTAATCTGGCAGGAATTCACCTGCTGGACGAAGAAACAGGTGAGTATAACTACCCCTACATCAAGCGAATAACGCCCGGCCGAGAGATAGCAATAGTGAACCTGGCATATCGCATTCAGGGACTGATATTATCCCCGGGAAACCCGAAAGGAATCAAAGGGCTTGCCGATTTGAGACGCCCGGAGGTTATCTTCATCAATCGACAAAAGGGCTCCGGCACCAGGGTCCTGCTGGACCTTCAGCTAAGGCAAAATGGGATTCCCGCATCTGAAATCAGGGGTTATGAGCGAGAATTGAATACGCACCTTGCCGTTGCCTCAAGCATTGCCAGGAAAGAGGCAGATTTAGGACTGGGAATTGAGGCAGCAGCCTGGAGCTGCGGGCTTGATTTCCTGCCATTATTCAGGGAAAGGTATGACCTGGTAATGACCAAGGAGAGCTACCACAGCAAACTACTTGCTCCCTTATTGAGCCTAATTGCCAGCCAAGAATTCAAGCAGGTGGTAGACCATGTAGGCGGATACGATACTTCACAGACCGGAATGACCACTTTTTTGTAAAGAGGTACTTTCCTCCGAGCCTGCTCTTCTAAGGGCATTAGCCTACGAAGACTGGCCGATAGGGCATCGACGGAAACGACGATGCCTCCCGTATTTGGAAAGGAGGTTACCATGAGATATAGACACTGGCCCTAATTCTCTTCGCTGCTTCTTCAGACATGATACTCTTTCTGTTCTGTCTGATAAGCATCCTCTTTGGTACCAACACTTGGCAACGTAGGAGGTTTGAATGAAAAAGAATCTCAGAAAGTTAGTAGTTCTTTCCATTGTCGCATTAGCGATTATATCTACCATAGCTGGGGCGGTAGCATGTAAGCCATCAACACTGTCTGCCGGGCAAGATTCAGCACTTACTGTAACCAAAGGCACGGAAACTAATAGCTACACCCTGGCTGAAATCCAAGCAATGCCGGCTCAGGAAGGCTAGGGTGGCATAATGAATAGCTCCGGTGTTATCAGCGGTCCTTTCAGACAGAAGGGCGTAGCCCTAATGGACCTGCTTGATGAGGTAGGTGGCATTAGTGCCGGAGATGCCATCCGTATAACCGCTAAAGACGGCTATTCGATGACCTACTCTTACACACAGATTGCCGATGGCGAATTTACCACGCTAGATTGCTCTGCCGGCAATGAAGTGCCCCACGGTACGCTCACGGTCATCATTTCCTATGAAGAGGACGGCACAGCGCTAACCGACCAGCATGGCCCACTAAGAGTCGCCATTCTGAACGATAATACCCAGGTTACCGAAGGACACTGGTGGATAAAATGGGTGCAGCAGATTGAAGTTGTCTCCAATGAAGAGCCATGGTCACTGAGCCTGGAAGGGGTATTAACAGAGGATATTGATGTTGACTCCTTCGAGTCTGGAGCAGCCCCCGGCTGCCACGGTGCTAGCTGGACCGACGATGAAGGTCAGGTATGGGAAGGCATACCCCTGTGGTTACTGGTAGGCAGAGTTGACGATGATAATCCCCACAGTCATGAAACGCAGGCTTTCAACGACGCTGTAGCTGATGCCGGCTATGAGGTAGAGGTTATCGCTGCCGATGGCTTCTCCAAGACCTTCACCAGCGAGGAGGTTAAGCGCAACGATAACATGATAATCGCTTTCCGCTGTGATGACGAGCCTCTGGAAGAAAGCAAGTGGCCACTGCGCTTGGTCGGTCCCGACCTAACCAAAGGACAGATGGTGTCCCAGATAACCACCATAAAGATAATATTCCCTGAGGGTACTACTGCCAACGAGCCAGAGTGGACTCTTCATCTGGATGGAGTGCTGTCCGAAGACATCACTGACAGCTACTTCGCCGCTGCCCTTGCTGATTGCCACAGCGCCTCCTGGACTTGCGAGGGTGGACACCTCTGGGAAGGAATCCCCCTCTGGTTGTTTGCGGGCCGGGTGGACGACGACTTCAAACACAACCCCAATGAGCCGGGAGCCTTCAACGACGCTGTAGCTGATGCCGGCTACGAGGTAGAGGTTATCGCTGCCGATGGCTTCTCCAAGACATTTACCAGCGAGGAGGTTAAGCGCAACGATAACATGATAATCGCCTCGCTCTGCGATGGTGAACCTCTAGCTGAAGACTATTGGCCACTGCGGCTGGTAGGCCCTGAATTAAGCAAAGGGCAAATGGTAAGCCAGATTATCGAGATAAAGTTAATCTTCCCCTAACTAAATACGATAACGGGAGACTGATACAATGAAGGGAGCAGTGCGTTTCGCTGCCATAATCCTGATGATGCTTCCTACGCTCTTCGCGAACAGCAGTTGTTCCGAAGCTCAAGTAAAACTGCACATCCTTGAAGCCGGCAGCCTGATTATACCCTTCGAGGAAGTAGAAAAGGAGTTTGAAGAGCTACATCCGAACATTGATGTGTTGATGGAAGGACACGGAAGCATTCAGGTAATCAGACATATAACCGAGATTCACGACGAGGTAGACCTAGCAGCAGTAGCAGACTGCTCCCTCATCCCCATGCTGATGTATCCTGTCCAGCTACCCGATAACCAAGGGACATACGCCAACTGGACCATCAGCTTTGCTACTAACCACCTGGGCTTAGCTTATACACCCCAGAGCCAGTATGCTGATGAAATCAATGCCAATAACTGGTTTGATATCCTATCCCGGGATAACGTAACAGTGGGTTTTTCTGACCCGCGTTTTGACGCCTGCGGTTATCGCGCCTTTATGCTCATAAAACTTGCCGAAGATCACTACAGAAACCCTAGTATATTTGAAGAACTGGTTGCTAATAACTTTCAATCAAAGATAAAGGTTATTGAAGAAGACAGCACATCCGTTATCAGAATACCGGAGCTCCTGGAGTCAACCAAAAAACGAATCATTCTACGCGGGTTTAGCGTGCAGCTCCTGGCATTACTGGAATCACACGATTTGGACTATGCTTTTCAGTATAAGAGCGTAGCTCAACAGCACGGCCTAGAGTTTCTAGAACTGCCTCATCAAATAGACTTGAGCTCCAATGAATTTTCCACCGACTATCAGAAAGTAAAGGTAGAGCTTGACTATCGCAGATTTTTATCGGTGACACCGGAATTCCAGGGGCAGCTAATAGTATACGGGATTACCATACCCGCAAATGCTCCCCATCCGGAAGAAGCAATCGAGTTCCTAGAATTTCTGCTCGGCCCCGATGGACAGCGTATCTTGGAGGATTGTAGCCAACCTGTAATACTGCCGATTGCGGACAATGTAAATAACCTACCAGCGGAGTTACGAGCGCTCATAGAACAATAAGACTATATAACGCTAAAAGAAGGAGATGCATCAGCAAGAAAATTGTCTTTTCTAAGATTCATCAGCAATAAGCGGCTAACAGTCACCTTCATACTTCTAGGGCTCCTGATATTCCTCTTTATTGTTATACCGCTAGCCAAAATGATATTCTCCTCTGCCTCAGACGCCCAGATACTTTGGGAGACTATTCTAGACCCCGAGGTCACCGGTGCTATCGGGCTTACACTATTCGCCGCCCTGATAGCCACCCTGGTTGGTTTCCTTCTCGGTGTACCCCTAGCCTATCTGCTGGCTAGGCATAACTTCCCGGGCAAAAAGCTCGTAGAAGGGTTGATTGATGTTCCAATCGTAGTGCCTCACACGGCAGCAGGTATTGCCCTCCTCTTCGTATTCGGGCGGCGGTTCCTTCTGGGGCAAGCCTTTGAAACGGTCGGTATTACATTCGTTGATTCTATAGCCGGTATTATTATTGCCATGCTGTTTGTCAGCATCCCGTTCCTGATAGATTCTGCCAAAGAAGGCTTCAAGAAGGTAGACGTCAGACTGGAAAAAGTAGCCCGTACACTAGGAGCTTCCCCCTGGCAGGCGTTCTTCAAAATCTCATTCCCTCTAGCCTGGCGCAGCATTCTTGCCGGTAACATCATGATGTGGGCACGCGGCATAAGTGAGTTCGGAGCAGTCATTATACTGGCCTACCACCCAATGATAGCTCCGGTTCTCGTCTATGAGCGGTTCGAAACATACGGCCTCGACTATGCCCGCCCGATAGCAGTATTGCTGATTATAGTGAGCGTGCTTGTGTTCATCGTGCTGAGAACCATTGCCTACAGAGGTGACAAGTCATGATTGAGGTCAAGAAGCTATGCGTGAACCTTGGTGACTTCGTCCTCAAGAATGTCACTCTTAATATTGAGGAGGGCGAGTATTTTATCATCCTCGGCCCCACCGGAGCGGGAAAAACAGTTTTGCTCGAGTCCATCGCCGGTCTCTACCCCGTTATGAGCGGTGGAATATGGCTCAGAGGAAAGGAGGTGACCAGGGTTGAGCCAGAAAAGAGAAGGATAAGCATAGTGTACCAGGACCATGCTCTATTCCCTCACCTTTCGGTAAAGGACAATATAGTCTTTGGCTTGAGGATGAATAAAGCCACCACTGACCAACAAAGAGCCAGGCTCAAATGGGCGACAAATCTACTGGGGATAAGAAAACTTCTCCACCGACGGCCAGATACACTGAGCGGCGGAGAAAAGCAGAAGGTAGCCCTGGCAAGAGCCATCGTCACCCAGCCAGAATTGCTCCTTGTAGACGAGCCACTCAGTGCCCTTGACCCCGAGACACGAGAGAGCATACAGCAGGAACTCCGACAGCTTCACCGAGCACTGGGGATCACCATTCTCCACGTTACCCACGACTTTGAAGAGGCTATCGCACTAGGCAACCGAATAGCCGTGATTGGTGAAGGCCGTTTGATGCAGGTAGGGACCCCGGAGGAGATATTCCGTCACCCGAACTCTGAATTTGTTGCCCGCTTTGCCATGACCAGAAATATCTTCCGCGGGAAAGCAGAAAGGAAACCAAGCGGGGAAACGGTCTTCAAGGTTGACGGTGCCGAATTTATCATCGCAAACGATACCGTCGGTACTCACCACGCCTCCATACGCCCCGAGGACATACTCATCTCCAGCAAACCCATACATTCCAGTGCCCGGAATAGCTTCCCCGGAACCATCACGAGCATCCTAGATAAAGGCTCAACCCTGTACGTTACGGTAAGCATACCACCCGAACTATCCTGCCTGGTTACACGCCACTCCCTTGAAGAAATGGAGCTCCACGAAGGCAAGAAGGTCTTTCTAACCTTCAAGGCATCATCTATTCACCTTTTCGATTGACTAAATAAAACAGGAGGTCTTACGCAATGAAAATTGCAGCAAAACTCAAAATCATCCCCATTATCCTAAGTCTGCTACTCGTAATTGGCTTGGTCGCTGCGTGCGATCAGACAGCAACAGACTCTGAGCTATCCGGAACGCTTCAGATATTTTGCGCTGGTAGCCTGACCGCACCCTTTGAACAAATAAGCGAGGAGTTCAACAAGATTCATCCGGATGTAGAAATACTCGCCGAGGGAGCCGGCAGTGCTACGACTATCCGCAAGGTGACCGAACTCGGTAAGGAGTGCGGGGTTATTGGCTCCGCAGACTATCTACTCATCCCCGAGTTGATGTTTACCGAATATACTGACTGGTACATAGCCTTTGCTTCTAACCAGATGTGCATTGCCTACACAGAGCAGTCTGAATTTGCCGATGAGGTAAACGGCAGCAACTGGTATGAAATACTGGCAAGGGATGGAGTAACCTACGGCCGCAGCGATCCAGACCAGGACCCTTGCGGCTACCGAACCCTGATGGTCTGGCAATTGGCTGAGGAGTACTACGGCGAAACCGACATATACGATACTTTGTATGGGGCAGCCGGAGACTTGATGAGGCCAAAATCGGTAGAGCTTATTGCCCTCCTCGAGTCAGGCGACCTGGACTACGCCTTCGAATATTCTTCCGTAGCGCAGCAGCAGGACCTGGAATATGTAGAGCTACCATCGGAAATAAACCTCTCTGATGTTGACTTTGAAGACTTCTATGCTCAAGCAGAGGTTGAAATCGCCGGAACAGAGCCCGGTGATACGATAGTAATGCCCGGAAAACCCATCGTATACGGGGTTACCATCCCCAAGGACTTCCCTCGCCAAGAGCTGGCCATTGCCTGGGTTGATTTTCTGCTGAGCGACGATGGAATGGACATCATGGCGGCAAACTACCAAACACCGATTATCCCAGCCAAAACAAACGATGTCAGCAAGCTACCGGCGGCTCTCAAGAAATACGTAGAATAAGCTAGCCAATCCACCAATACTGCGGTTGTCAACTGAGTCGGGCAATTCATTCGCCGCCTGACTCAGTTGACAATAACCCGGCATACTCCTATCCTTACCCTTGAAATGCAAACCGGGAGGACAGTAATGCTAAGTGCTCGCAATCAGTTCAAGGGTACCATCAAGTCCGTCAAGCCAGGGCAGGTAATGGCAGAGGTAGTTATTGAAGCTGGCAACCTGGAGGTCGTGTCTCTCATAAGCATGGAGTCAGCCGAAAGGATGAACCTCAAAAAGGGAGACAAAGCCACTGCGATAATCAAGGCTACCGAAGTCATGGTGGAAAAGTAGCCTAATCCCTTGTGCAGAACTCACGGTCGGGAACTTCAGAGAGGCAACCAATTAGCTGACTGTCAGCCAGCCGAGGGGATTGTATAACTATCAAATGGTGGGCCATTCTGGGCTCGAACCAGAGACCTCAGTCTTATCAGGACTGCGCTCTAACCAACTGAGCTAATGGCCCCCAAATCGCATCTAAGTCTAGACGAAAAGATAGCAAAATTCAAGCTATATACCCGGTTATGCCTTGTCCCGCATGCCGAAGTGAGCAAAGGCGAGATTGGTCAACCCGACAAAGTTCACCACCGCCAGGATGATGGTGCGGCTCGCCCCACCATCCCAGACAAACTCGTTCAGCAGCAGGCCAGCCGTGCCGATGATAACCAGAATGAAACCGGATATTCTCAGAAAGTTCCGCAAATACATTGGTAGCGACAATTATAGCATATTTACTGGTGATAGTTGCTTTGCCACATACTTGATAGAACTTAGCTGGTATCCAATCCTTTGAGCCTCAGTGTCTGTATCATCTGTACTAACAAAGATACTTCGCCATCGCTCAATTTATCTATCTTGTCAATTCTGCTCTTGATTTCAGTAATGACACTTGTTCTAAAATCATCATTTTCAGCACCTCGCCTCATCCTTGACTCCACCAGAGTAGCACTCACCTGCGATATAAAGCCAGCCATCACGCCTATACCAACCACCATCAAAACCATTCCCATAATCCGCCCCGCCACACTATTAGGAACTATATCACCATAGCCAACCGTAGTGACAGTTGAGATACACCACCAAACTGCATCGGAGAAGTTGGTGATTTGAGCATTTTCTGTCCACCCCTCAAGGGCCAAAACAGCAAACGCACCGATGAAGATAATGCCAGCTATGATTCCGGACATAGCTAGCAGGTTGCTTCGCCGTAGGAATCTACCCAACTTGGTCACTACGCGCCTCATCCTAGCCATCAATAAAATTACCCTGATTACCCTAATCAAACGCAAGGAACGAAATGCTGTTGACATTACTGGTATTGCCCCTAAAGCATACAGAGCAATCGCTGGAATCATTGCCAGGATCTCAAAGCCATTGGTCTTCATAAAGCGTGATTTGCTTCCACTCGCCCTGAGTCTATGAATAAAATCCCAAGCAAACACGACACAGATTAACGAGTCTGCTATGTATATCCCGAAGAGCATCTCCCTCGAGACGGTAACCAATGATTCAACAGCCACCAATACAACGGAGACGATTGCAAGAACGCCGATACCCAGTTCCGTAACGTTTCTGTTTTTCATCAAACACCTCCTGCAAGTCCATCGCTTTTCATATATTAAATCCCTAATTTACGGGATTGCAAACGCTCTGACATCCCAACGCGTAATAACAAACCGCTAAATTTACCAAGCCAACCGAACCCCTGTAGGTAAAAATAAGCCGCAGCCTTTATGGCTGCGGCTAACCTACTCCCCCAAAATAAAAACCTTAACCACTGGATAGCGGAAGGAAGGTAAATCTACCCCGAATAATTCGGAGACCGACCTAGGAGATATTGGGCTTAACACCCGTTCTCTCCCTAGAAAGGAGGTGATCCAGCCGCAGCTTCCGCTACGGCTACCTTGTTACGACTTCGTCCCAATTACCGGCCCCACCCTCGGCGACTGCCCCCCCGACAAGTCGGGGTTAGCCCATCGACTTCAGGTATTGCCGACTTTCATGACGTGACGGGCGGTGTGTACAAGGCCCGAGAACGTATTCACCGCAGTATGCTGACCTGCGGTTACTAGCAACTCCGACTTCATGC
>DAOUMH010000025.1:0-7756 GCA_034411815.1 Dehalococcoidales bacterium
TCCACCACCCCTGCTAATCTTGATACTGAAGTCGAAGCCGGAACCCAGGATGTTCTTACCCAGAAGTCCATATTCCTCAGCCTGCTTAATAGCTATCCCGGCATTTTTTACTGCCAGAGGATACTCGTTACGAACATAGATATAGCCTTCATGAGCTCCGATAGCATAGGCACCGATGACCATTCCTTCCAGGATACTATGAGGATTCCCCTCTATCAGGCTTCTATCCATGTAGGCACCGGGGTCTCCTTCATCAGCATTGCATATAACATACTTGATATCCCCATGTGCCTGACGACAGGTTTCCCACTTGACACCGGTAGGAAATCCACCACCGCCCCGTCCTCGTAAGCCTGATTTTTTGATCTCGTCAATTAGCTGCTCAGGAGACAGCTTGAGAAGCACTTTGCCCAGAGCGGAGTAGCCACCAACGACAAGATAGTCGTCAATTACGGTAGGATCAATGTAACCGTTATTTCCAAATACAACCCGTTCCTGCTTCTTGTAGAAAGGCACTTCGTGCTCATAGGTTACCTTTTTGCCTGTATTTGGGTCAACGTAGAGCAATCTGTCTATGATATTGCCCTTAATGATAGTCTCTGAGATTATTTCAGGAACATCCTTCTCACCTATCCGTTGATAAAAGATGTTATCCGGCTTAATAACTACCAGGGGTCCTCGTTCACAGAAGCCGTGGCAACCTGTAATCTTTATATCTACCTTGGCTTCCAGCTTTTGCTGCTTAATTTCCTGCCTAAAGGCATCGATTACCCTGTCACATCCGTAAGCATGACAACCCGTGCCACCACATATAGTGATGCACGGCTTATTAGGATCCCTACCCTTGGTTATGGTTTCCCTTAGTGTCTCCAGCTCATCTGGGGAGCTTAGCCGCTTCAATTATTTCCCCTTCCATAGTTAATCGTATCTTGCCAGCAAAGGTTTGACCTTGTCAGTCTTCATCTGACCTGAATATTCCCCATCAATTATTACTATAGGGCCTAAAGCACAAGCCCCGACACAGTTAACGGTTCCTAGGGTAAATCTAAGGTCTTCAGTGGTTTCCCCTGGCTTAATGTTCAACTCCCGCTCTATTTCCTCTAAGATTCTAACCGCACCCCGGACATGACAGGCTGTGCCCAGACAGACATTGATAGTGTGACGCCCTCTCGGTATCAAGCTGAACGCCTTAAAAAAGGTTGCCACGCTATAGACCTGACTCAAGGGAACATCTAAACCTTGACCAACCTGCCTTAAGGCTTCTCTGGGTAGATAGCTAAACTCCGCTTGAATATCTTGCAAGATAGATATTAACATTCCCCTATCATGCTGATAGCTGTCTAATATTGATTCTACTCTATCTTCCAGTTGCTTAATCTCCGTGCTCATCCTGCCTTCTCCATAAGCCTAGCGTACTCCTTATCCACCCTATACTGAATCTCCTTCAGGGTTTCCTCGGAAAGATGTCTGAACCTCCCTTGTAACTTCAAGTAGTCTCTGGCGGGTCTTAGCTGAGGCACATCGAGGCTTAGTTTATAATTACCCTCTTCTATTTCATACAAAGGGAATATCCCCGTTTCCACCGCCAGACGGCCTATCCTGACCGTCAAATCAGAAGGACACCTCCAGCCGGTAGGACAAACCGATAAGACATGGATATAAGCGGGCCCTTCTGTTGCTATTGCCTTTTTGACCTTGCTCATCAAATCAAAGGGATAGCTAGGGCAGGCGGTAGCCACATAGGGTATATCATGGGCAGCAACAATAGCTGGCAGGTTCTTCTTCCAGGTAGTTTGCCCTATGCTCTTCTTACCGGCCGGGGAGGTAGTGGTAAAGGCACCGAAGGGGGTAGCTGAAGACCTTTGAATGCCTGTATTCATATAGGCCTCATTATCAAAGCAAACGTAGAGGAAATTGTGGCCTCTCTCCAGAGCTCCGGATAGTGCCTGAAGCCCAATATCACTAGTTCCACCATCACCAGCCAAGGCTACTATTTTAACGTCCTGTGCAGAATACCTTCCCTTCCTTGTCATGGCTTTTATGCCTGCCTCTATGCCAGAAGCCACGGCTGCAGTATTCTCAAACAACGTATGAATCCACGGAACCTTCCAGGAAGTATAAGGCAACTGCGACGAAATGATTTCTATGCATCCTGTGGCAGTAACAATGATTACATTCTGGTCCAGTGCTTTACAGACTAACCTTACAGCTAAGGCTTCACCACAACCTATGCAGGCCCGATGACCGGGAGCAAAGTTCTCCCTTTTGGTTACCAGCTTAGGAACATAAACAGAGTACTTCTCCACTATTCCCTCACCCCAAACATTTCGAATTCCTGCTCACTCCCTGTCTGCGAGATTTCTATGCCCTTGTTGATTATAGTCTCAAATCCAGCCTGGGTAATATCTCTACCTCCTAGACCCCCAACGAAGCTAACCACTCTTGGCTTCCTGCCTTCGTTATATAGGGCTGACCTAATCTCGGAGCAGACCGGTCCACCGGGCCCGCCAAAGGAAAGTGCCCTATCCAACACAATGAGAATCTCAGCATCTTTAACCGCCTGGCGGATATCTTCAAAGGGGAACGGGCGCCATAAGCGGAGTTTTACCAGCCCAACCACCTTGCCTGATTCCCTCATCTTGTCTATAGCTGCCATTGCTGTCTCGCCAAAGCTGCCCATTGTCAGTAGGAGCGTCTTGGCATCTTCACAACGATAGCACTCTACAGGATGGTAGTGACGACTAAAGGTCTTGCCAAAGTCTTCCCAGCACTGGAGGATTACCTCCTTAGATGACCTGAGATTTACCTCCTGAGCCTTCTTCGTCTCCGGGTATATGATAGGTGGTGCGAAAGCTCCCATAGTAACCGGTTTACTAGGATTCAAGGGGAAGGGATATTTATGGGGGGGAATAAAGCTGTCAACCTCACTCTGCTCTGGCATATATATAGGCTCAATCATATGTGTCAGGTGGAACCCGTCTAAATGAATCATTATCGGGAGTAAAACCCTATGATCTTCAGCAATACGGAAGGCACACAGGACATTATCCACCACTTCCTGGCCATTTTCGGTAAATATTTGAATCCACCCTGTGTCGCGGACTGCCATAGCATCAGAGTGGTCACCCCAGACACTCAGTGGTGCTGACAAAGCCCGGTTAGCCACTGCCATAACTATCGGTAGCCGCATTGAAGAGGCAACATATAGCACCTCATGCATCAACTCCAAACCCTGGCCAGCAGTGGCGGTAAATGTACGAGCACCTACTGCCGATGCCCCGAGGCAGGCACTCATTGCTGAGTGTTCAGACTCAACAGGAATATAGGCAGCATCTAACTCGCCATCAGCCACTAGCTCAGCAAGATGCTCTACAATATGAGTCTGTGGGGTAATCGGATAGGCGGCTACAACATCAACGTTAGCCAGTTTGGCAGCTTCAGCAATAGCCAGTGAAACCTCAATGCCTATCCTTTTTGCCATTATTCCTTTTCCTCTACCATGGTAATAGCTTGAGTCCAGCACTCTCTAGCACAGATGCCACACCCCTTGCAGTAAAACAGGTCAGCCTCAAAGTATCCCTCGGCATTTTGCCCGATGCACCCCTCAGGGCAAAAGATATAGCAAATGCCGCATTTTACACACTTGGCGAAATCATAAGTCGGTCTTTGTGATCTCCAATCCCCGGTTTGATACTGACTGGCATTCCCCGGCTCAGTTACTATTGAGCCTACTCCCAGATCCTTCCATGTTAATTCACCGACATTCTTGGCCAATTACCCTTACTCCTTCACCAGGGTTTCCTTGTATGCCTTTTCCATAGCACTGATATTTTTTTCGGCCAGGCGTCCGAACCGATCCTTGAAAGGTTCGACCAAGGATTCCTGTTTAATAATACCGGTGGCTTTTAGCAAAGCCCCAACCATGGTCGTATTGACGATAGGAACTCCTAACAATTCCCGGGCAATCTTGGTAGCATCAATCGTAGCCAGTCGCCACTTAGACCCAAACTCGGCTTCAATATCCTGAAGCAGCCTTCTGGTATTAACTATTAACGTCCCCTTTTCCTTCAAGCCAGAGGTGACATTCACAATATGAAGTAGGCCCGGGTCAAGCACTACCACTACATTGGGCTCCGCAACCTCAGCTCTCACCCTAATAGGTTCTTCGTCACTTATTCGAACGAAGGCCTGGACAGGTGCTCCCCTTCTTTCCGGACCAAAGCTGGGGAAGGCATGAGCGTACTTACCCTCACTTATAGCTGCTCGTGCTACCAATTCAGCCGAGGTAACTGCCCCTTGACCGCCACGACCATGCCATCTAATCTCAATAAGCTGGTTTGTGTCTATCAAGTAAGCCTCCTGACCTCTGAAAGCGCCCCTGGAGCGACTCGAACGCTCGCACCCAGCTCCGGGGGCTGGTGCTCTATCCAACTGAGCTACAGGGGCTCGTACTTATAATACCCCGCAGCAGACGATTTAGCAATAAACTGCTATGGTTTAACTTGCCCTGCTCTTGCCAACAAAACAGGGATACTGCTGACCTGTAGTATCTTATGAGCAACACTGCCGAAAATCCATTGCTTGATGCCTGAGCACCCATGGCTTGATATGGCGACCAAACGAGTATTTGTCTTTTCAGCAAACCTGATAATTTCATGAGCGGTATCGCCAACCCTCACCTCACACTTCATAGTTCCCTTCATACCGGCAAGTTTCTTCCCTGCCTTTTCCAGGTATTGCTTGGCTTCCGCTTTCATTGCGTCCACCTGTTGTTCGGTGAAACGGACATAATCCAGCCCGCCAATGGTGTGAACATGCTGACCAGGGGCTACAACCTGAAGAAGAGTGACCTCCGAACTCATTTTCTTGGTAAGTTCGACAATATATGGCAGAGCTGCTTCACCGGCATCAGAGCTATCCAACGGAAGAAGGATCTTGTTAAACAGTTCTTCTTTTTTCGGAGAGGGAACCCCGGCTCTGATAAGCAGCACCGGCATGCTCACCCGGCAGATTACTTTATTGGCTACATCCCCCATTGTCCAGGACCTTATACCTGAACGAGCATGGGACATCATAACCAGGAGGCTAATATCATTTTCCTCGGTATAGCTGATGATTTCCTCAGCCGATTCACCAAGCAAGACTACCGGCTTTGCCTCAACCCCGAAGCTCCCCTTTATAGACTCAGCCATCTTCTCAGTGTAAAGCTGATGCATATGCTGATACTGGCTCTCTTCAGGCTTACAAACGGACACCAGGATAATCTCGGAATTGAAAGCCCCAGCCAGCTCCCCTGCGTGAGGAAGAGCCAGCTCAGCTAGCTTTGAACCGTCCAGCGGGACAACAATTCTCTCAAACATTGTTAGCTCCTTACTTTAGGCATACCTTACAACCAGCAACAGCCAGCACAAGGCAACTACTATAATCATAGCCGGGAAGGCATACTTGCAGAATCTCCCCCAACTAATGGGAAAACCCTCCCTCTCAGCAACGGCTGTGCCGACTACATTAGCTGAAGCCCCGATAGGAGTGGCATTACCACCAATGTCCGTCCCCAAAGCTAAGGTCCAGGCCAGTGTAGGTAGCTTCAAACCGGCTGTCAGGGAGAGGTCAGCGATTACCGGAACCATAGTAGCCGCAAATGGAATATTATCCACTATAGCGGAGGCAAAGGCAGAAACCCACAGGATTATAGGTATCACCAATAAGATATTTCCTCCTGAAATGTCTCCGATATATTCAGCCAGCATCTTCAGTAGCCCGGTCTCCTCCAAGCCCCCGACACAGATGAATAAACCAATAAAGAAAAGCAGGGTCCGCCAATCCACCCTTTTAATAATGTGGGAGGCCCCTTTGGTTGCCGCCATCAGGGTGAGAGCAGCAGCAATAACACCTATTAACGCTACAGACAACCCGGTCTGGGCATGGGTAACCAGCAGAATTACCACCAGTATAAAAATGGCTGAGTCTATCTTGAACAGGCGAGGGTTAATTATGGCTTCGCTGGGTTCAGGATACCGACTGAGGGAAGCTCCTGACCTGTCTTGAGAAGAGACGAGGATCTTGCGGAAGCAAAAGTAGAAGAAGCCCAGGGTTACAAGCATCCCTATCCAGGCAATAGGGCCGGTATTAACGGCAAAGTCAGTAAAAGTATAGCCAAAGGCGGTGCCTATAATTATATTAGGCGGGTCGCCACACATCGTAGCACTGCCCCCGCAGTTAGCCGCAAAAATCTCGGCAATTATTATGGGAACCGGGTCAAATTTAAGCAGGCGAGCCAGTTCAATGGTTACTGTAGCCAAGAACAACAACACCGTAATACTATCAATGAACATCGACAGAAAGCCTGAAAGCAGCATAAAGGCAATCAAGATAGGGACAACCTTGTATTTAGCCAGTTTAGCCACATACAGGCAAAGCCAGCGGAAAAAACCTACTGCCCCCAACCCCTCTACCATGGTCATCATACCGCCAATGAAGATGATAGTCTGCCAGTTTACACCACGTGATTCTATATGCTCCTGCCCAGGTACCCAGAAACTAAAATGACCAAGCTGCCCTAGGTTTAAGACATTGACAACTGCTTCCGGGCTTTTCATGACCAGTAGGAAGACAACCAGGATAGTAAGAGCAGCACCGATAAGGGCAGGAATGAAACGATGCACCTTGCCACTTATGATTGTGATAAACATGACCAAGAAGATGGCAATGGCAAGAATCTGACTTAGAGTCAGCATTTATTCATAGATCCCTTTCATAGAAATGGATAAAGACAAAAGCTTGGATAATTATATCACAAGTTATGTCTAAAGTGAACTCTAAAGTGAACAATGAGTTTAGCCTAAACCAATGCCTGAGGAGAATAAAGCACAGGCACCAAAGATATAAAGCCCGATTAAAACCGGACCATACCAACTGATGACGGATAGTGCCTTGCGTTGTTGCCGAAACCGGAGCCCGAGAATAATCACAAGGTTCATCACTACTACCACAGCCGCCGTTATAAGATGAGCCCTTGACACTGAGCTAAGCACGGCCCCTTGAGTATAGAAGAGGTCAACCGTAAAGATATGGGTGATGTCAAGCATATTAGCCCCTAATATGTCAGCCACCGCCATATCTATGGCTCCCAAGCGGAGAGCAGCAATAGCAACCACCATCTCAGGCATCGAGGTAGCAATCGCTAGGAATAGGCTACCAATGAAGTTGGCACCCCAACCAGTAGTCTCAGCAATCTCATTGCCGACGAATGACAGCCATATCCCAGCTCCAACAACCGCTCCTGCTGCCAGAGCAAACTTGAGCCATATCTTCCCTACAGGACCCTTATCGTATTGTCGAGGACTGGTTTGTAGTGGCTGTGGCTGATGGCTACGCTCAAAGCGAAATGTCCTCCAAGCACTGGCTAAATACAATACCAGGATGATAATGCTCAAGGCCCCTATCCACCCCAGGGTCAGCCCGGGAGAGTTTTCCCGAATAAAGATATCACCGGCAGCAACGGCAATAAGTAATATTCCCATCCCCGCCGATATCATATGTCTGGAGCTTACCCTGCTCAAAACCGGAGCAGGACGATACAGGATATCCAGCAAGGCCAGGATAGTGAGATTGAAGAGGCAGCTCCCCAAAAGTGTGCCCAGTGCCAAGTCGGGAGCGTCGACCAGAGCAACAGAGCTTACACTAGTGACCAACTCAGGAGCGGAGGTGATGCCGGCCAGAAGCATCAGGCCTATCCATATTCTCCCAAGCCCTG
>DAOUMH010000026.1:0-2472 GCA_034411815.1 Dehalococcoidales bacterium
TCCCTTCTTTGAGCACCGCGATGATCTGCTCCTCGGTATATTTCCTGCGCACCATGATTAGCCCTCCTCTTTCGCTTCATTAATAGCGGAGGACTCTACATCAGAGTGCTACTGTTTTAGGGGGAAAGGTCAGAATGGTCTTTGTGTAGCTTCTGTTAGTTGTAATGACTTCATAGATACGAAAATGGCATAAAGAGCAACGATGATAGATGAATATGCCAAGAAACCTATAATCCCACTAGATATTGCGAGAGGGATACCTCCTCCCAATATAACTGTGGCGCCAATACCAAAATTGACTAAAGCTCTTTTCCAGCTTAAATTACGAAACTTATTTCTTATTCTGTTTATGCACATATATTCTTAACCTATTTTTATCTTATCACCTTCTCCCCGACATACTGCTGAAGAGCTTCAGGGACCAGGATACTGCCGTCAGCCTGCTGGTAGTTTTCCATTATAGCAATCATAACTCTTGGCAGGGCTAGTCCTGAGCCGTTTAGGGTATGGACAAACTGGGGTTTGTCCTCGGGGGAGGAGCGGTAGCGGATGTTAGCTCGCCTGGCTTGGAAATCACCGCAATTGGAGCAGGAGCTTACCTCCAGCCACTCTTCGCAGCCTGAAGCCCAGACTTCAATGTCATAGGACTTGGTTGAGGCAAAGCCTAAATCGGCTGTGCATAGTTGCAAGATGCGGTAGGGTAGCCCCAGTTTCTGGCAGACATCCTCGGCATCATTGGTTAGCTTCTCGAGCTCCTGGTTTGATGTGGTCGGCTCGGTGAACTTGTATAGCTCAACCTTGTCGAACTGGTGACCCCGTTTTATGCCCCGGGTATCCTTCCCGGCTGACATCTTCTCCCGGCGGAAGCAGGCGGTATAGGCGGCATAATATATGGGTAGAGTCCCGGGTGGTATGATTTCATCGCGGTGGAGGTTGGTAATGGGCACCTCGGCCGTAGGCACGAACCAGAGGTCATCCTCTTCATCGTGATACAGGTTGTCGGCAAATTTAGGCAGGTTGCTGGAGCCTACCATGCATTCTCTCTTGACCATGAACGGCGGATATATCTCCTGATAGCCATGTCCGGTGGTGTGGATGTCTAGCATGAGGGAGATAAGGGCTCTTTGCAATCGGGCGCCCAGACCTTTTAGCACATAGAAGCGGCTGCCTGATAGCTTTACCCCTCTTTCAAAGTCAATGATGCCCAGGGATTCACCCAGTTTCCAGTGAGGGGCTGGCTTGAAATCAAAGTCTTTAGGTTTTCCCCAGGAGCGCACCACGATGTTATCCTCTTCATTCTTACCGGCAGGTACCGTTGGCTGGGGGATATTGGGTATTTCCAGCAGGAGCTCTTCCAGCTGCTTGTCCAGGCTTCTGACCTCTTCTTCCAGCCCTTTTATCACGGAGCGCAGGTCACGTCCTTCTTCTTGGGAGCCCTTCTTCTCTCGGGCAGCTTCCTTTCTTTCATGTCTCAGGCTCTCCAGCTCGAGCACTTTCTGTCGGCGTGCTGAGTCAATCCCCAGACTCTCATCCAGTGGGGCGGTGTCCTGACGGCTTTCCACTGCCTTTCGCACCAGTTCTATGTTTTCGCGGATAAACTTCAGGTCAAGCATAGGTCTTCTCCTACTTAGGTATTCCGATATATCTTGGTGTCCGGTTCATATATTCGCGGTAGGCAATGCCATCCTTATCAAGGCAGAAGCGTTCTTCATAGGTTGCCTGGATAAACAACAGGGCTGTGGATACAAAAGAGAACACCAGGAAAATCCATGAAGCTGAGGCTATACCTACACCTATTAGTGTCAGAGCATAGGTTACATACATAGGGTGCCTTGAATAACGATATAGTCCTTTGGTAAAGGGCTTGTCAAGCGGAATATTAGCAATGCTTGCGATAGCTACGGTGGACAGAATCAGACCCAATATACCGATAGGCAAGCCTGTGTAGAACCACAGTGTGCCCAGTTTTAGTGGCAGGAAGATGGAGTATATAGTGAGGAGGATATAAATTACCATGTTGAGCGTACTGATTCTCTTCCCGGCCTTGGCAGTCTGCGTATCGGCCGCTTCCCCCAGTCTTTTAAACCCATCTTTGCCCGCAATTGGCCTCGGTAAAAGGTTTTGGAGTGCGAGACAGAGCATGAAAATCCAGGCGTTCCACAGGCCTATCTCAAAAGCTGGTGTGAGCGACATGATTTTCTCCTCCCTATGGTTTCTCTCTGAGCTGGGGGAAGAGGATTACCTCGCGGATTGATTGCTGACTGGTGAGTAGCATCACCAGGCGGTCAATGCCGACACCCAGCCCGCCGGTAGGGGGCATGCCATACTCCAGTGCCAGCAGGAAATCTTCGTCAATAGTCTCTGTCTCCTCACCTTCTGCTTGACGCTGCTCTTGTTGTTGCTGGAAACGCCGTCTTTGCTCTAAGGGGTCGTTGAGTTCGGTAAAGGCGTTGGCAATCTCCATTCCTCCGG
>DAOUMH010000027.1:0-22108 GCA_034411815.1 Dehalococcoidales bacterium
TCGTTGGCAGCACTTTCAGCGATGAGATATGCTTGCCGTTTCATTCTCGTCGCTTGCTTGTGGAATTCCGAGGCAAGCTCCTCTAGGAAAGGGTAAGACGAAGTATCAAATATGGCATGGAGAGCATCTAGCCGAAGGGCGTCAATGTGAAACTCGGAGAGCCAGTAGATGGCATTTTCAATGAAGAATCGGCGCACCTCGTCGCTATGAGGTCCGTCAAAGTTAAGCGCTGCTCCCCACAGAGTTTTGTAGCGGTCGGTGAAGTACGAACCGAAGTCTGCCACGTAGTTTCCCTCCGGACCCAGGTGATTGTAAACCACATCCAGAACTACTGCCAGCCCCTTTTGGTGACAGGCGTTGACCAGTCGCTTCAACTCCTCTGGGCCTCCATAAGAATCTTGCACGGCAAATGGGTAAGTGCCGTCATATCCCCAGTTACGTTTCCCGGGGAACTGGGCGACGGGCATGAGTTCCATGGCAGTGATGCCTAAATCCTTTAGTTCATTTATATGGGGAATGATAGCATCGAAGGTGCCTTCTCTAGTGAAGGCTCCTACGTGCAGTTCGTAGATAATATATTCCTCTAGAGGCAACCCGGACCAGTTTTGGTCTTGCCATAGAAAAAGTGGGTCTACGACTTGAGATGGTCCGTGAACGCCTCCGGGCTGGAACCGGGATGCCGGGTCAGGGCGTTCCTTTTCTGAGTTCAGGCGGTAGAAGTACAGGTGACCTGGCTCCACACCCTCAGCAATTACTTGATGGTAGCCCTGGTCTTCTCTTGCTAAGGGGATTATCATCTCTCTAGGTGAAACGATGTGTACCTCCGCTCTTTGAGTAGAGGGTGCCCATACGGTGAATTGGCATCGGCTATTACCCAGATATATAGCACCCAGGCGGCTCCTCTTGTTCATGGCTTACGCCTCCTGCTTTTGAGGCACACGATTGCCAGTGGCGGTAGCGTGATTTCGATAGAATAGGGGCGCCCATGCCATGGAATCTTGTGGGCTCTTGTCTTCAATGAGTCACTCTGGTTACTGCCGCCATACTCAGCGGCGTCACTGTTGAGGATTTCTCTCCAGAAACCACCACGGGGGACGCCAACTCTGTATTTGGAGTGAGTCGTGGGGGTGAAGTTGCAAATGGTTAGTATGATGTCATCGGTTGATTTACCCTTGCGGATAAAGCTTATGATGCTCTGCAGGGCGTCATTGGCATCAATCCACTCAAAACCGGCTGGGTCGCAGTCTAGTTCATAAAGTGCTGGTTCACTACAGTAAAGTTGGTTTAAGTCCTTTAGCCATTTATTAATTTCGGCATGTCGTTCGTATTCAAGGAAGTGCCAGTCCGGGCTCCCATCGTGATTCCACTCGCGCCACTGGCCCAATTCTGCTCCCATGAAGAGCAGCTTCTTACCTGGCTGGCTGTACATATATCCGAGGAGTAGTCTCAGATTGGCGAACTTCTGCCAATCGTCGCCTGGCATCTTTCCTATAAGTGAGCCTTTCCCATGAACAACCTCATCATGGGATAGAGGCAAAATAAAGTTTTCGTTGAAGGCGTAGAGCATGCGGAATGTCAAATCGCTGTGGTGATATTTTCGGTAGATAGGGTTACGGGACATATATTGTAATGTATCGTGCATCCATCCCAGATCCCATTTCATGCCGAAACCCAGACCGCCCACGTATGTTGGTCTTGAGACCATGGGCCATGCCGTGGATTCCTCAGCGATGGTTTGTACATCAGGATAGTTCTTGTACACTCCCTTGTTAAGTTTGCGCAGGAAAGTGATGGCTTCTAGGTTTTCCCGGCCACCGTACTTGTTGGGAATCCATTCTCCTTCTTTACGGGAATAGTCTAGATAAAGCATGGATGCGACTGCATCTACACGGAGGCCGTCGGCATGATACTTATCGAGCCAGAAGAGGGCGCTGCTAAGGAGGAAGCTTTGCACTTCCGCTCGCCCGTAATTGAATATATAGCTTTTCCAGTCGGGATGGAAGCCTTTTTTAGGGTGGGCATGCTCGTATAGATGCGTCCCGTCGAAGAAACCTAGCCCGTGTTCATCAGTGGGGAAGTGTGACGGCACCCAGTCGAGAATTACCCCGATTTTATGTTGGTGCAAATAGTCGATCAAGTACATGAAATCTTGAGGAGTGCCGTAACGGCTGGTGGGAGCGAAATAGCCTGTTGTTTGATAGCCCCAGGAGCCGAAAAAGGGGTGCTCCATGACCGGAAGAAACTCAACATGGGTGAAGCCCATTTGTTGAACGTACTTGGTGAGTTTATGTGCCAGCTCATGATAGGAAAGAGAGCGATACCCTTCCTCGGGTACTCTTTTCCAAGAGCCCAGATGTACCTCGTAGATAGCCATTGGGGCATCAAGCCCGTTGTGTTGCCGCCGTTCCTCCATCCAATTCCTATCTCCCCAGGCGTATTCAAGCTCCCAGACTACGGATGCAGTTTTGGGTAATATTTCACTATAGGTAGCGAAAGGGTCGGCCTTATCTACCCTGTAGCCCTTATAACGGGAGATGATGTGGTATTTGTAGAGGGCTCCATTACCTATCCCCGGGATGAAACCTTCCCAGATTCCCGATTGTCCCCGGGGTTGTAGAGGGTGACTGGCTCTATCCCAATCATTGAAGTCGCCAGTGACGGATACCTGGCTGGCATCCGGGGCCCATACGGCAAAATATGTTCCTTTTTGGTTGTTTACAGTCTGTAAGTGTGCTCCCAGCTTCTCGTGCAAGCGAAAGTGAGTACCTTCATTGAAAAGGTAAAGGTCATCCTCTGTGAGAAGGGTTACTTCCGGTGATTCAGGTGGTTTCCCTCGGTTTAATCCGGGTCTTGAGTCTGATTTGCTGTGTACTTTTTTCTCTACCATTGCCGGTGCTTACTCCGCTTGCGAAGTTCATTCACACTCAGTAGTGTATCAACTACCTGGGGCAGTTGGCAAAACTGCTCGAAGGTGAATTGTACCTTGTGTTGCCAGTTTGGGTATTCATCTCTGGTGGTCGGTATGTTCTGTGGCTGGGTCTCAAGCCAGAGGTCTTCCAAATTAATTAGAACCATCCGGGCTTGGCTGGCAGCCAGAAAGGAAAGACATGCCTTGAGAACAGCGGCGATATTATTTTCTGCCCCTTGGAGCCAGCCTCTGTCCTGTAGGAAGGTGACCAAAGCCTTTTTCATGCCAAGGAGTCTGCTCTTTTCCTCTTTTGTGCCTGCATTGTCTAGGAGACCCATCCCTCTCCGTTTCTCGATGTCAAGGCCTTGCCAGAATGCCGCGAATGGGGGCATGTCGTGGGTGTTAAGGCTGGCTACGGAGTTGGCCGGGATTGTAGGTAGGTCTTCTCTCAGATTGGAGGCAAGTTCATAATGCACCACGTACATACGATGGAGTTTATGTCTCCTCATGGCTGCTCTTACGTATGAGGGTACAGTGCCTAGGTCTTCACCGACAATGATAGCCTTATGGCGATATGATTCGAGGGCTAGTATGGCGTGGAGCTCCTCTGCCTGATATCGCATGTAGACTCCCTGAGTGGCATCAAGCCCCTTTGGGATGCAGAAAATACGGTGGAGACCCATCACATGGTCAACGCGAAGGATACCCGCATACCGAAGGTGATGCTTCAGGCAAGCGATTACGTAGCGGTAACCTTGCTCTCTGATTCTTTCCGGATGCAGTGGTGTGAATCCCCAGTTCTGCCCTTTGGTGAAAACGGCGTCTGGGGGGGCACCGGCCGAGGTATCCGGGATGAAGGTTTCACGCTCGCGCCACACATCATAGCCATCGGGGTGAACGCCCGACGGGAGGTCCAGATACAGTTGGATACTCTTCTCTCTTGCCTCTTCTGCGACACTTTCTATTTGCTGATGGGACAGCCACTGTAAGTACAGATGGTAACGCTTGTTGTCCTCGTTGTAATCATGTTCAGTCAGGCTGCCTTCCCGAAGTGGGTGCGGCCAGAGTCGCCATGGGTTGCGATGTCTGTCACCTGTTGCCCGGAAGCGAGCATAGTCCTCAGCCAGCGGGTTCGTCTCGGCGAAACGATGAAGCTCCTCCAGACGACCAGATGTCTCAGCAAATAGGTACTGGCATAACTCCTTTAGGATCTTATGCTTCAGTGCCATCTGTCGCTGATAGTTTACCAGAGGTGAGTGGTGCAGAGTCTTAATCTCATTCTGAAATGATGATGATTCTAAGAGAGCCTGTGCTGAAGGGCACTTCTGCAATTCTGGAACCTTGTTTATATCCAGATAGAACTCGTTCCACAATAGGCGGCTGATGGGGAGATAGGGGCTGATGTCAGCCTCCCCGTTCAAGAATGTTGCCAGCAGGGGTAAGGTGGCCACTACACCTCCCCCCATCTCACCGGTCCAGTTAATTAGCTCTTCCAGATCTGAGAAGTCACCGCTTCCCCAACTTCGGCGGGTATGCAAAGCATATAGGGGAAGGAATACTCCCCAACGCCGGTTGCTCGCTTTTGCAGGTGGGATGTAAGCCTCAGAAGGCGTCGAGATGATTAGGCTTTCACTAAATCTTTTTGGTAGCTCTAGGGTTAGCCGGTGGTATCCCCAGGGTAACCCTTCGGGTAGAGATAATTGTTTGGCTAAATATTTTACCCCTTCCGCTTCTACAGTATCACAGGCTTCATGGTCTGCCCCATGCCACTCCCATCGTGGCTCTTCGCCAGACTCCAGCTTCAGGTGACATTTTAGGTTAGTGTCAGCTTCACAAGGATGAAGACGAATCTTCACTGGAGATGGCTTGCCATCCCAGGCTACAATGACCGGCTCTATCATTCGCTGGCAAAGCCCTTGTTGGCGTTGGTACCATGCCGAGGGCACATCTTGGAGGCTTGACACTGGAGCTCCCAGCGAACGGAGTATTGCTAGTAAGGGCTCCTCAGAGGCCTGCTGCCGATGATGATTCACATCGTAATAGGCTATCTGGATGCCGTATAGGCGAGCTAGTTGATGGAGAAAGCGAGTGCTTGAAGGGGGATTCATTTTTTGGCCTTCTGCTTGGCTTTCCGCTGGGTGTCTTGAGCCTTCTCCTCAGGTTCTTGTGCTGGTTGAGTCGCGGTCTTGGCAGGCTCTGCCTCAGGCTCCGCCATCTGCAATATGCCCTGGAGGGGCAATCCAACCCAGTCCGGACGATTGTTGAGTTCGTAGTTTACTTCGTACAAGGCTTTGTCGAGAAGGTATGTGTCCAGAATAGCTTTCATGCCTTCTCGACTCTGAGGCAGGATGGGGGTGCCGGCCATGAATTGCAGGTAAGACTTCAGGTAGGTGGTGGAGACCCAGAGGTACCAAAACTGTGCCCACTCTTCCAGCACCGGCAGGTCCTCTGGTCGCAGTGTGGTTGATGCCCGACCCCGCAGGGTGGCATAGGCAGCGTAGTGAAACGAGCGTATCATGCCGGCCACGTCCCTTAGGGGTGAGCATTTGATTCGTCGCTCTCCAAGGTGTCGTACTGGTTCCCCTTCAAAGTCAATTATTACAAAGTCGCTGCCGGTATAGAGCACCTGCCCTAGGTGGTAATCGCCGTGGCAGCGCACACGCATTCCCGTAATTCTTCGGTTGGTTATGTCTTGGAAGTGTCTCATGATGGTGTCCTCAAGGTTGATGGCTTTCCGTGCGTCTGCTTTTGCCTCGTCTGGTAGCTGGTTCAGGCGCTGTCGCAGCAGTTGCAGAACTTGGGAAGCAAATCCTCTCATCCCGTGGCAAAGGGATCGCTGGTAGGTCACTGAGAACGGTTCAGGGACGAAGTTAGCGTCATCCATGGCTGAAGCCAGTGCTATATGGAGTTCGGCAGTGCGTTGGCCTAAGAGCTCAGCTGAGATCAAGTATGGGCCGATGGTCTCTTCGGCTATCGGGGGGAGATTATCGTCACTCATGTCCACAAAAGAATCCCCCCGGGGCAGAGGCATTTCTACTCTTGGATGTGCTAGTCCTCTTTCGAAGTAATGCCCTAGAGAATCCAGTGTATAGGTCCAGCCGTCACCCTCGTTGTTTACATAACCGTGAAGGATGCCCAGTGTCACTGGCTCACGTAGCCTTTGGCTATGGTATTCGAGAACTCCGGCTACCGGTGGGGCATTGGGGAAGGGCGCTTTCTCAGTGATGAAGCGCCCGATTTCGAGTTCGGGGCTGACTCCCTCTTCCAGATGGCGGAACAGTTTTAGCTTGAACCGATTTCCGTAGACTACCGAGGTGTTAGTCTGCTCTCCCGGCAGGATAGCGGATTCAAGGTTTCCTTGCTCTTGTTCGAGTATCTGACGAAATACGGTGCGGGTATGAGAGGTTACAAGTTCTCCTTTTTCTCCCCTGAAGCGACGGCGTCGAGCTATGGCCTTAAGCAGGGCATTGCGGAAGCCCTGTTCAACCAGGGCGTCGTAAATGACCCCGTCTTTCTCACTACCTTTGACTCCCAGCTTCAGACGGGCGATGACAGCTTGAGGCGACTCATCAATGACCTGAGCTGCTCGTTCTTCCGAGGTAAAGGTGATGGGGAGAAGGTAGGTCTCGGGTTCACCCTCGGAGTATTCTATCCTGACCAGCACCATATGGGCAGTGGACTTATCGTAGGGCATAACGATAGCATCCTCTATCTCCACTGAACGGGTGTACCGAGCCTTACTACCAAACCAGCGGCGTTGCTTTATGTAGCTCAGTAGAGCTGCTTCCAGCACAGGCTTTCGCCCGCGTTTATATAGCTCCGTCCATTCTCTTGCCAGGGTGAGGGTTGGGACTGAAATCTCCACCGGCTTGGTTTGCAAATCGAGTTGCTCTGAGCCTCTAGATTCTATAGAAAACCAGTAGAACGCATATGGGCCGAGGGTGATAAAGTAGGGTGTCTCTCCGATTTGGGGAAACTCTACTTGGCCAAAAAGCTCAACGGGTGCCTTCCCATTGGACTTACTAAGGTCAAGACTGATATGCTGGACTGAACGTGAGAGGTTAGCCACTACTAGGATGGTCTCATCCTCATAGCGACGGATGAAAGCCAGTATCCTTCTGTTCTCTGGGTAAAGGAACTCAAGACTCCCACGACCAAAGGCTTTGAAGCGCTTTCTCAAGGCAATGATGCGTTTCATCCACCAGAGAAGAGAGTCGGGGTTATTCTGTTGGGCCTCCACGTTGACGGCCTCATAGTGATACTCAGGGTCAATGTTAACGGGCAAGTATAGTCGTTGGGGGTTGGCGCGGGAGAAGCCTGCATTACGGTCGGCGCTCCATTGCATTGGGGTGCGGACGCCGTTACGGTCGCCTAGATAGAAGTTGTCTCCCATGCCAATTTCATCACCGTAGTAAAGCACCGGCGTTCCGGGCAGTGAGAACATAAGTCCGTTCATCAACTCGATTTTCTTGGGGTCGTTGTTGAGGAGTGGGGCTAGGCGACGGCGTATCCCAAGGTTGAGTCGAGCTTGAGTATCATAGGCATACACACGGTACATGTAGTCTCGCTCTTCATCGGTAACCATTTCCAGAGTGAGCTCGTCGTGGTTACGGAGAAAAAGGGTCCACTGGCAGGTCTCGGGAATCGGGGGGGTGTGCTGAAGGATATCAATAATGGGGAAACGGTCCTCCATGCGGATTGCCATAAACATGCGCGGCATAAGAGGAAAGTGATATGCCATATGGCACTCGTCTCCTTCACCGAAGTAAGCCACAGCGTCCTCAGACCACTGATTTGCCTCTGCAAGAAGCATGCGGTTTTTAAACTGTTCATCCATATGACGACGCAGCTTCTGCAGAAAGCTGTGCGTCTCAGGCAGGTTCTCGCAGTTTGTACCTTCTCGCTCGTAGAGATAGGGCACTGCATCTAGGCGAATCCCAGATACTCCCAGACCGAGCCAGAACTCAATAATCCGAAGTATGGCCTGTCGTACGAGCGGGTTGTCAAAGTTGAGGTCTGGCTGGTGTGAGTAGAAGCGATGCCAGTAATAGGCTTTAGCCGCGGCGTCCCATGTCCAGTTTGCTGACTCGAAATCCTTGAAAATTATTCGGGCTTCCTTGTATTTCTCCGCTGTGTTGCTCCAGACATAGAAGTTGCGCCCCGGACTTCTCGCTTCGGCCCGCCGCGCTCGTTGAAACCACGGGTGCTGGTCTGACGTGTGGTTAAGGACTAGCTCAGTTATGACACGAAGGCCTCGATAATTGGCTTCTCTAAGTAGGACCCTGAAGTCACGGAGCGTCCCGTATGAGGGATGAACGCCGGTGTAGTCTGAGACATCGTAGCCGTCGTCCTTACCTGGAGACGGGTAGAAGGGAAGAAGCCAAATCGCAGTAACCCCCAAGTCCTGAAGGTAGTCCAGCTTCTCGGTAAGTCCAAGGAAGTCCCCTATACCATCGCCATTGCTGTCGTAGAATGCTCGGACATGAAGCTCGTAGATGACAGCATCCTTATACCAGATGGCATCACCATCTCGCCAGAAGTATTTCTTATCACTGGTTGCCATGTTAATAGCCTCTTTTATGTATTATACGCTAGTTCTTACCCTTAGTAATCTATCGGTGTATTCTGAAGATATGTGCTGGCATCTTTTTGGGATTAAGCTCCACATAGTTTCGGGAGCCCTGCCATCGGTAGGTAGCATCCGCTAAAAGGTCATGTACTTTATATGGCTTGTCATGGTCCAGTCCTAGTTCCTCGAGGGTAAGATCTGTCCAGCCCGACTGTGTGTATTGGTAATCTAGATTCACAACGACTAGTATTACATTGGAGGAGTCTTCCGTACGCTTGCTATAACAAATAAGCTGGTCATTATCTACTGAATGGAAACGCAGGTTTAGGTCGCTCTGAAGGGCTGGGTTTTCCCTGCGGATACCATTTACCCGGGTAATAAAATCCTTCAGGCTGTTTGGGCTCTTTATGTCCCATCGCTTCAATTCATATTTTTCCGAGTCTAGGTATTCTTCGCTTTCCTTGTCTTTTCGGCGATTCTCGCAGAGTTCAAAGGCGGGGCCATAAATTCCATAGTTGGCGCCAAGAGTTGCCGCTAGTACCAGTCGTGTCATGAATGCTGGTCGTCCGCCGTCTCGGAGATAGTCACTCAGAATATCGGGGGTATTTGGCCACAGGTTGGGATGGAAAAAATCTCGTACATCAGTCTGAGTTAGCTCAGTAAAGTATTGGGTGAGTTCCCACTTAACATTGCGCCAGGTGAAATATGTGTAAGACTGGGTGAATCCCAGCTTGGCTAGCTGATACATGATCTTGGGGCGTGTAAAGGCTTCAGACAGGAAGAGCACATCGGGATATTCCCTTTTTACCCCGCCAATTAGCCATTCCCAAAAGGTGAAAGGCTTGGTGTGGGGATTATCCACGCGGAAGATGCGGACGCCCTGCTCTATCCAGAAAAGGACAACGCTTCTCAGTTCCTCCCAGAGTTTCTGCCAGTTCTCGCTCTCGAAATCTAGAGGGTAGATGTCTTGATACTTCTTGGGTGGGTTTTCCGCATATTGCACTGTCCCATCCTGACGCCACCTGAACCATTCCGGGCTTTCTTTAACGTAGGGGTGATCGGGCGAGCACTGGAAGGCTAGGTCGAGGGCTACCTCCAGCCCATATTCTTGAGCCTTATCAATGAACCTTCGGAAGTCTTCCAAGGTGCCGAGTTGCGGGTGGATTGCCTTGTGTCCCCCCTCCTGTGCCCCGATGGCCCAGGGAGTACCGGGGTCATCGGAGTGGGCTCTAGGGGCGTTGTTCTTGCCCTTCCGGTTGGTAAGACCGATGGGATGAATCGGAGGGAAGTAGAGCACGTCAAAGCCCATTTCTGAGATATAGGCGAGGCGAGTCTCGCAGTTCTTGAAGGTGCCGTGGCGATTAGACTCGGGTGTGCCGGAGCGTGGGAACATCTCGTACCAGGTGCTGAAGCGTGCTTTCTCTCGGTCGGCTATCACAGCGAGCTCTTTCGGATAAGTAGTGACAAACTGTCTACTTGGGTACTTGGCCATGATTGTCATCACCTTTTCGTCCAGCGCCAGCTTGGATTTGGTCGACCGTGGTATCTGATTGGAACGTAGCGATTCCGCCCATTTTCGCATGTTGTCTGCATCGTGTTTTCTGGCGTGCTGGCTGGCTTCTTTAATCAGCTGGGCTCCTATCAGGAAGTCAACAGGGACATCTTGTTTTGTCGCAAGCCTTTTTACCATGTCTCGCTGCCAGGTCTTGAAGCGGTCAACCCGGGCGGTGAGTGTATAATAATAGCGTCCCAGCTCGTTAACCACAAAGGTTCCACACCAGCGGTCGTTGACTAGGAACTCCATGGGAACTTCGGTCCAGGTTTGGTCATCTTCCTTACGATATAAGAGAACTGCCGATAGAACGTCGTGACCATCGGCGAGGATATCAGCCTCTACGACCACTTGGTCGCCGATGATTCGTTTAACGGGGAACCGACCATTGTCAATTTCAGGCTTTACGCCCTCAATGACTATTCGTGTTTGCCCCCCTTCTTTTATTATCGGCATGGGCTCACTTCCGGTGTTTCATTTTACCACGCGGCTGTATTTTAGTAGTTTTTCCTGCTCCGGTAAATAACCTCATATTCACCATGGTCTTAGCCTGCCAGGTTGAGTATACCAAGCAGGTTTAATCCTCGGATAATCATACTCACTGCTATGGCGGCGAGCAATAGGCTGAATACTCGAGATATTGCCTTGAGTCCGCCCTGACCCATGAATCTGACAATTTGGTTGCTGGCTAGGAAAATGAGCCAGGCCACAAGTAAGTTTAAAGTGAAGGAAATCAGAACTGTGTGTAAATGGAATTGAGTAACCAGCAGCAATAGCGTGGTAATCGTAGCTGGCCCTACGGTCAGAGGTGTGCCGATGGGAACGACGGCCACCATTTCTTCCTTGATTATCTCCACCATTCGGCCTGTTGTCATGTACTTGATTGAGAGTACCAGCAAGATAAGTCCGCCGGCGATGGCAAAAGAGCCTACGGAAATACCCATCACGTTCAGGATGAATTGACCGAAGAATAAGAATGCAAGACCTACCAGCGCCGCAGTTCCGATGGCAATGTGAACCGTCTGGCGTCGTTTGTGCTTGGTCATGCCTTCGCTTAATGAGATGACAAAAGGCAGAGTCCCCAAGGCATCAATCACGATGAACAGTGGCACGAAGGTTAGAACGAAAGGTTCAATCCAGTTGTCCATTGGCTGTTGTCCTTAAACTGTCTGATCCGCTGTCAAACTTCGTGTTGCCATCTCGTAGAGGGCTTCATATTGCGGTAGGGAAGGCCTCCAAGAGAAATCAGACCGGATGACTCGCTGCATTAGCTGCTGCCATTGGGTTTTGTGTTGCCAGGCTGCCAATGCCCGTCTTAGTGTCGTAAGTAATGCTCCAGCGTCATAACCTTCGAAGACAAAGCCGAGTCCGCTGGATAGGTCGGGGGTGCAGTCCGGCACTGTTTCTGCCAGACCACCGGTGCGTCTTACTATAGGGATGGCACCATAACGCATGGCGATGAGGTGTGACAAGCCGCATGGCTCGAAACGGGATGGTGTAAGATACATATCACAGCCGGCAAATATGAGCCGTGCCAGAGAGAAGTTTAGAACAAGGAACATGCGTGCTTTGTCAGGGTGCTTGCTTTCTATCATCTTCAGGGCTTCCTCGTATTTGGGGTCGCCGGTACCCTGCAGGACGAATTGTGCATCCACCTCATCAAACAGAGAGTCAAGGGCAGTTGCCAAGGTGTCAATTCCTTTCTGGTCTACCAATCGTGCTGCCAAACCTAGTAGCGGGGTCTCGGCATTAAGCGGTAGCCTGGCCTTATCCTGCAGTGCAAGCTTGTTTGCCACCTTCTTGTTCAGGTTTTCAATATCGTAGTTTGCCACTATTAGCTGGTCAGTAGCTGGGTTAAACCGGTCATAATCAACGCCGTTGAGAATTCCCAGAAGGCTGTCCTGTCGTCTCTGTAACAGCGTCTCCAGTCCCATTCCATATTCTGGCGTCAGGATCTCTGTGGCATAGGTCTTGCTGACTGTGGATATAATATTGCTATGGTAGATACCCAAGGCAGCCATGCTGTAACTCTTACTGTGGATGGGGTCTTCTGTGGGTGGCAGGTAGTCGTAGAGACCAGCTCGACTGGCAAAAGAGCTGTCAAACCAGCCCTGGTATGCTAAATTATGGATTGTGAATACCGAGGCGCATGAGGAGTAGAAAGTATCTTTTTCCCGGGCTGCTTTTAGCAGGGCAGGAATCAGACCAGTGTGCCAATCATGGCAGTGCAGAACATCCGGTTGCCACCTTAACATCTTAGGCACTTCCATGGCTGCCAGAGAGAAGAGGAGAAAACGCTCCAAATCGTCTTGCTCTCCATACACGGCGTCTCTGCCAAAATATCTATCATTTTCCACCAGGTACACTGGCGTCCCATCTTTGAGAGACACTTTAGTTAAGCCAATACTTTCCTGATTGCCAACGAACGGTAGGGTGAAGATTCCGAGCCAGGTGCTTTGGACTCCCTCCAGGTTAATGGTGCCGTATCGAGGCATGACAATCCGGATGTCGTGTCCTGTTTGCCTCAGAGCTTGGGGTAAAGACCCGATTACATCGCCAAGCCCTCCAACCTTCACCAAGGGGCTTGCCTCAGATGCAGCAAAAAGGACTTTAAAGGGATGGTGCACTGCTGTTTACCCCCATATTGCATAATATCATGCAAGTGAAACTGCTAACTGAGCTTTGGCTTGATTGCTGAATAGTCTACTATTCAGCCTCTCTTTTGCTTCTGAGCCAAGCTATCCTGCTGGCTACGCTTTTGACCGCCTGCTCCCGAGTAGGGCTCTTTTGCAAGTCCCTTGACAGTTTTTCGTCGCCGATAACGTCCCTTACCCAGTTGCTGAAGTCGTTCTTGGTTTCATTTGAGTGGTAACGGAAAGCTTCTTCCTTCATCTCTTGTAGCGCTACCTCCAGTTCTGACAGGTTTTTTAAGGCTCGCCCGTCGGAGCACCAGAACCGTTTTTCTTGAGGAACGTCAGCCAACCTTTCTTCGGCAATTACTTTTGAAATCCTGACCACTTCCCATCACCTCCTTAGTATATATTCTACCATGCCACCAAATTGCTGTCTAACTCAGCGTTCTTTACCTTCAGAATTGCTTACCTGAAGCCTCAGCTTGGGGGAACAGTTGTGCTGTTTTCCTTTTGCATGTCCATCTCACAGAAAAGACGGGAGGGCCACCCTGTTTGCAGAGAGCAACTCTCCCGCCTTTCCGCTAGGTTCTCAGGAAGACATGTCTGGTTCTTACTTTTTAGTCGGCTGGCCCGGTTTAGTTGAACCAGTTCCCGGTTTGGCTGGGCCACTGCTTGGCTTCCCTGGCTGCCCTGGCTTCCACGGCTGTCCTGGCTTCATTGCCATTGAGATTCACCTCCTTTTTCTATTCAGTATCTACACTGTTGCTGCAGTTGCTTTACCCTCGGTCAAAGGCTGGCTGTACAATTGACACGTACTATCGGTTGGGGGCTTTTTATGGGTAGAGTCTCAAACACAATAACTACACTTTCTCGATGGTGATTCTTAGGGTGTCCCCCGTCTTCAAATCCTGAGCTGGCTTGAACTTGACCGTCTGCAGCTTGTCAGAATAACTCACCCTAAGGTGGACGATGAGGTCTTCAGTCTTCTTGACGTCTGCTGAGAGCTTAGCTTGAACCTCTCCGATCTTAACTGCCATTTGCTAGTGTCTCCTCTCCAATAGGCCGCTCCTGTAAACTACTTGCCAAACTATCTAGGTTTTGGCTTCGGTTTTTCTGCATCAGGGGTCACCTCCTTCATGGGGAAATCTCTGTGCTTTTTCTGAGGGTCTGCTGACTGCAGTCGGCATCTAACTGCTTTGTCTCTGCTTTGGGGCTGTGTCGTAACCTGACCACGCGGAAATTGCGGGTTGTAATTTTCGTAAAATTGTAGTATAAAAAAGTAATAAGGCATGACAACCTTACCATGACATATTTATCATGATGAATATATCATCAATAGTTGGGGTTGTCAATAGGTTTTTCAGAGCATCTAGGAAAATCTTGAAAGGAGTGTTGTCCTATGACAGAGTGGACGTTTCTTACCAAACATGCCCTGGTGCTGAGTCTTATTGCCCGGCAGCCTCGCATCACTGCTAATGAACTTGCTATGGCTATTGGCACTACTGAAAGGCAGGTACGCAGGGTAATTGCTGACTTGTATGCTGGCGGATATGTCAGTAAAAAGCGGGTGGGTAGAGGCGTAAGGTATCGCATTGATCCTGACCTTTCGCTGCGCCACGATACGCATAGAGAGATTGTCATCGGGGATTTCCTAGAGGCGTTGGATTGGAAAAAGAGGCGGAAGCGCCTCTAAGTTTCTAAGGTCGGTAGTGAGGGGACTATGGGTAGAAGCATAACCTATCGGTGCTGCTATCTGCCTCCATCCAGATAAGATATTTGCCGGGAGCTATTATCTCGGTGAGACAGGTAATCCTTTAGCTCGCTTCGTGTCTCACTAGGCTCACTCTCTTATTTTGCCTGGGAGCCGGCCGATGAGTACGGGGTAATCAGCATACCTTGCTACTCTCTCGGCTACGCTACCCAGAAGGATCGGCTCAATTCCGCTGAGTCCCCTGCTTCCCATAGCGATAATATCCGGTTTATGTTCCTTTGCAGCTGCTAGTATGGACTCGGCCGCTCCACCTCTCAATACTGCAGACGTGGTTTTATAGCCTTTTGTCTGGAACTGCTTCTCGCTCTTGGCCGTTATCTTACTTGCTTCATTTTCTTCGGCTTCCTGTAGACTGGCAAGCAACTCCTGATTGATTCGGAAGTCGAGAGTTGGTGTATTGATCCAGGCGGCACGGTGTGATTGAAGGGCTGTTATTACAATAACCTCGGTGTGTTGTGGCAGGGGGAGATCCAGGAGAAACTGGGTAGTCATGTCTGAGTATTTTGAGCCATCGGTAGCCAGTAGAACCCGATTTATGGCTGCCTTCTTTTGGCACGACGATACCTGTTTAGAGATGCTGGTTGTCTGTCGTACCAGCAAGACACTGGTATTTGCATGTTTCGAGACTGCTGTAGCAACGCTGCCTAGGTGAAACGAAAGCGGGTCACTCAGCCCCTTGGCTCCTATTATCACGAGGGAAATGTTTTCCTCATTAGCAACCGACAAGATTACCTCAGCTGGATTCCCCCAGCGCACCAGACTGTCTACCTTGAGTCTAGTGGTGCTGAGAGCCTGCTCTGTGCGTTGAAGTAGTGCGAGAGCTTTTTCCTGCTGTGTGTCTTGTAGCTTCTCCCTGGTTTGTCCAGCACCTATCAGTGAGCCAAGGGTAATTCCCCCCAGGAAGGTATATTCAGGGATAACCGTCATTGCTATGACTTTGGTCTGAGGAGGAAGTTGAAGTGTCTCTACCATCTTGGTTGCCATGTCAGAATGTGATGAACCATCAACAACAAGAAGTACTCTCATGTTTTGCCTCCTTTGTTATCTTTAGATATTACTCTATAGCGTGTTCAGGTGGCGATGACTTTCACAGCCATTTTTTCCTCTTGAAGTAGAGGGCTAAAGATATACCTACCATTGCCATAATACCCAGCAACACGAAGTACCCATATTGCCACTGAAGCTCTGGCATATTGACGAAGTTCATGCCGTAGACTCCGGCAATGAATGTAAGTGGTATAAAGATGGAGGCAAAGATGGTCAGCACCTTCATCACTTCATTCATGCGGTTGGACAATGAAGACAGATGTGTGGCAAGAACGCTGTCAGCCAGATCCCTGAGACCTTGAGTGAGCATTTCTATTCGCACTAGATGGTCGTATATATTGCGGTAATAGATATGTGCTTTCTTACTTATCAAGGGGTAGTCACCACGAGCAAGGCTGTTTACCAGCTCTCTCTGGGGTGACATGACTCGGTTCAATGCCAATAGGCTTCTTTTTAGTTGCATGATAGCACTTAGTGTTGATTTCTTGGGCTGTTCGACTACCTCGGATTCAATGCTGCTGCATTTCTCATCTAGTTCGTCGATTGTCGGCATGATGTTGTTCACCAGGGTATCTAGTATGTCGTGAGCTAACATGTCGGTTCCATGGCGTAAGGGTTGTCTATTAACATATGACTGTTCTTCAATAGATGCTACTGACTTCATCGGTACGTCATGACTGGTAACAACATAGTTCTTTCCGAGAAATAGGGCCAGTTCTGTGGTTTCAACCACATCAGATTCAATATGGTAGTTGATTCCGTGCACGATAATGAAGAGGTGGTCTTCAAACTGGTCTATCTTGGGCGGGTGAATGTTCTTGCTAACACAGTCGGCCACTGCCAAAGGGTGGAAGCGGAACACGTCGATCAGGAACTGTGCGTCCTCGTTTGACGTGTCCTCTATGTCTACCCATAACAGCCCCTTGCCTGCGGCCACAAGATCACCTATATCTTCTTTATCTATCTGCCGGGGTACCCTCCAATCCGGGGCAAGATAATAAGAGGACTTTATCATAGCTTCACCTCCTCAGTTTTACCTTGATATGCAATGAGTAGTCCGCATTATACTGTATTTTGGTGGGTTCTGGTTTAGCAAGGCGTTACTCATCATTCTCAATCTCTTTAACCTCTGATGCCAATACCTCCTCAGGCAGGGATTCTGCTACCTCGGCTACAGCTTCCGGGCTAATGGCCTCAGCGGCTTGCAATGCACCAGCAGCTGCTCTGGCGATGACTGTCTTCTCCGCCAGTCCGGTTTCCGCTGCTACTGCCTTGGCTGCCTCTATCACTTGGGCTGTTGCTGCACCAAGGTTGGCCTCCGTTTCAGCTGCACCTTGGATAATTCCATGGCTGGCTCCTGAGATGCCATTCAGTGGGTTCACACCGGCTTGGCTGGAGACTTTTACGACACCTGTTATTATTGGGCTAACTAGCTGTTCCATGTCCAGAGGCTTCTCATCCACAACGTGCATTGCTCCACGTGCTGCTTGCCGTGTGATTTCAACACCATGTTCCTTTGCTTCTTCCCTAGTCTTCCATATTCCGGATAGACCATTCTCCAGTGCCTTGGACAGCTTTTTGGTTAGTCTGCGGCCACGTACTGCGGTTAAGGTGGCTGCTTTGGCCATCTCGGCTATCTGGTAGGCAGTAACACCTAGGGCTACGTCCAGACCGGGAATCGGGACTCGTCTCAGAAAGCCAAAAGGGAAGTTGGCAAGAAGGTTGTACGCTGGTACCGTACTCATAGGTCGGGACATTTCTCGAGTTGGGAACATCAGTGACTTGAGGACTACTTCGCGACTTATCTCGCCTTCCTCATGGATGGTGGCGAGTATACCCAGGGTGAACAGTCCCAAGATAAAAGCAATGCCGAATAGGAAGTCATAGCCAATGATACTCAGAGCTGGAAGCTGAAATGTAGTAGTCGGGTCAGTCCAGCTGAAGGTCAGATTAAGTTGGCGTGCACTGAAGAAGTCGGCCAGCAGACCTCCACAGAGTGGCCCCACTCCTGCTCCTAGGTTTGTAGCCAGAGATGCTCCGGCGAGGTAGGAAGTCGTCTCGCCCTGCGGTGCCAGTTTCAAGCCGATGGTACCTACCGTAAGGGTTACTCCGGCATTGGCAATCCCGGCAAATACGTGCAGGAAAACCAGGAGGGGTATGGTAAGAAAATACCGTTCTGGCATCGTGGTAAAAATCCAGCCTAAGATAACCAGAAGGTACAGGGAGGTGGAGAGCGAGAGAACTGACTTGTTACCAAACCTGTCGGCAAAGGCACCCCAGACGCGAACGAATAGTATGTTGGATAGCTGACTTAGTATACTTAGGCCGAGAACCCACGAAAGAGGTAGCCCCAGCCTCACGAGCATGTACACAGCGAAAAAGGGAATAGCCAGGTTAGAGGCGAATCCCCAGAAGAGTAAGAACTGTAGGAGTCGTCTGAAGTTGGTGTCTTTGATTGGAGTGGCAAGCCTTTGTCCTAGAGATGGCTGATGTCCTGGTGTAGGTTGCATTAATGGTTCTGGCATGAGTGCCATGAAGGTGGGGCTGGCTAGTCCGAGGAATAGAGCACCGAAGAGAAGAACATAGGTATAGCCAAAGATTGAGATCTCCCCCGGTACGTGCCCTCGCCAGTAGTCTACGAAGAAAGCTGCTCCTAGGCTGAAGATTATTGCGGTCGCAGTTGCGAACGAGAGTCGTCTTGAGAAAAATCTACCTAGTATCGTTTGGGGGACAAGGTCACGGATCCAACCATTCCAGGCTGAGTTGCAAACGGCGTTCAACAGACCGCGAGCTGTCATTAGCCACAGGAGTAGGGATATTGCGGTAGCGCTCGGGACTTTGATGAAAACCGGTATTAGCGCGATGGGAAACCAAATAAGCTGTGCCGGGAACCAACTGAGCACGGCGATTTGCTTGCGACGCCGAATTCTTTCAACTAGCCCAATTGCAGGTAGCTGAACTATTTGCATGAGAAATGGTATAGCTGCCAGGATACCAATCTGGAGGTTGTTTGCCCCGAGCGCTAAGGCAAATGCGGCCAGAAACCCGCTGGTAGTAATGCTGTTAAAGCCTAAGGAAACGGTTCCCTCAAATGTCAGCCACCGCAATCCTGTGGCTACATCTTGCTCGGAGATGGTGGGTTTGGGTTTGAGGAGCCCTAATAGATTCATGTTGCTGCCTTACTTTCTAGCTCGGATAAATCTCTTGTTCAGTCTATCGTGCTGGGCCCAGCGTATGGGGCTAAACAACTGCCGCCTATGGCTTAAGCCGTGGTGCTTTCCTGCGTTTCCAACCAAGCATCACAAGCAGTTCGCCGACGGCAGCGTCTCCGGTCTTAATCTGTAGATTGGGGTGGATAGTATACGTATTCTTTACACCAACCTTCGTTTTAGTGATATAGCCCTCTTTCTCAAGGTCTGTGATTATCTTGTGGGCAGTCCTCTCAGTTACACCTACATCATCGCCGATTTCTCTGGCTGTTCTTTCTGAATTATTGGCGATGGAAGCCAAGACTAAGCCGTGATTTGTAATGAAAGTCCACTTACTCATTTTTGAATCCCCCTTTGAAGTTTTGTAAAGAGCCGGAAGAGCCCCTTGACAAATTTCTATACTCATGTATGCTAATAATAGCAATGTATTTCAGGAAGTATATTTATTCTGAAGTATTTCTGGAAATATCATACTAGAAATATTCATGTTGTCAATAGCCTGAGGATGGGAAGCAGCAGATATTAGATAAGGCACTTTATAACCTGTTCGGTCGCGGCGTTTGGTATTTGGGTTATTATTATCTTGCTGATGACTTGACTAGCTATGAGGTCGGTAGCTAATAAAGGTAATAGTTATCTTCTTTACTGCCGTTGGTGTGCCTTGGGTTCGGATGCTGCGATAGTTCTTGATTCCTGGTTGGCAGGGGATAGGATGTGGCATTTCAGCCTTGTGCGTATAGGATGCAATAAAGGGGCATAATGGGCTAAAATGATTATGACTGAGATGGCGGAGCGAGCTGTCAGTCGCCGAGTGGAGCCATGCATCAGACAGATCCGTTTGTCGGGATAGCAATTCTATTGGCGGCAGCCTTAGTGGGAGGGGTTATTGCCCATCGGCTGAGGCAGCCGGTTATATTGGGCTACCTCGCTATCGGGGTGGCAGTTGGTCCTCATGCCCTGGGTGTGGTGGGCGATTTGGCGTTGATTGAGACGACTGCCACTATAGGTGTTGCCCTGTTGATGTTTACCCTGGGATTAGAGGTTTCTATTGCCCAGTTACGAGAGGTGGGTAGGGCGGGTATGTGGGGTGGCATAGTTCAGATTCTGGTTACTTTTGCCCTGGGTGTGGCGGCGGGCATTACTCTATTCCAGTGGCCTGTATCTCAGTCCATCCTATTCGGATTGATTATCTCCCTTAGCAGCACCGCCGTTTGCCTCAAATTGCTTATGGAGCGAGGTGAGCTGACCTCGGTACATGGCCGAATTATGATAGCCATTCTTATCGTTCAGGATGTAGCCGTGGTGGTAATGATGGTGGTCATGCCGGTTTTAGGTGGCGCGGTACAAAATATTCCCCTGGTTCTGGCTCTGGCTGCAGGCAAGGCCGCCCTTTTTGTTGGTATAGCCCTTGTCTCGGGGTTGTGGTTCCTTCCGTGGCTGATGGGGAAGATAGGTGGAATCCGCTCGCGAGAGCTGTTCTTATTGACAATCCTGGTGCTGTGCCTGGGAGCGGCTGTGGGCACTCAGATATTCGGACTTTCAATGGTATTTGGTGCCTTTCTGATTGGTTTGGTGCTTCGTGGGCCGCGGTTTGGCTATCAGGCTGTGGCTGAGATTACCCCGCTGCGCGATATCTTTGCGACCCTGTTCTTTGTCTCTTTGGGTATGCTGCTGGATCCGAAATTTATCCTTGACCAGTGGTTGCTGGTTATCACCGCAGTGGCTGTTGTTGTCCTGATAAAGGTGCTGGTTGTTTTTGGTGTCGTTCGCCTGTTTGGCCATACCAACCGGATAGCCGTAATGTCTGGTGCAGGTCTCTTTCAGATTGGGGAGTTTGGTTTCATCATAGCTCAGGGGGGGCTTATCGCCGGCATAGTGACCGAGTATTTCTACTCCTTGATTTTATCGACGGCTATAATCACTATGCTGTTGACTCCTCTATCTCTGAGTCTGGTTGCGCGCTTCTACCCACGTATGGTTCCGGCCCGAGCTGTTAAGGGCGTAGACGCCAAGGAGGTTGCTGCCTCGTTGTCTCCTGGGTCGTCTCCGCCGGCAGAGCGAGTCGTCATTGCTGGCTATGGGAGAATCGGGCAGAATGTTGCTCAGGGGCTGCAGGATGCCGGGGTGCCATTTATTGTTGTTGAAATTGACCCGGAGCGTATTGCAGAGCTGCGGCGCAGCGGGAAACCACGCATTTATGGTGATGCCAGTAATGCCCATGTCCTGTCTAAGGCCGGCTTGAATAAGGCAAAGACATTAGTGGTGACCTTCCCTGATCCGCTGGCAGTAGTCAATGCGATAAAGACTGCCTTAGAGATTAACCCGGGGCTCAGCGTCGTGGCCCGTGTCCACAGGGTAAGAGAAGCCGAGCTACTCAAGGGTAAGGGGGCTGTGGAATTGATAAGTCCGGAGTATGAGGCAAGCCTTAAATTTTTGGAAAGAACGCTGGCGGTATCAGGCTGGAAAAAGGCTGATATCAAGCATGCCCTGCCCGTTGTTCAGCAGGATAGTGACTTCATAGAGTTTAGCCCCGATAATGAGGTATAGGTGTAGAAGGTGAGTAAGGGTACATGATTTTAGGCATACCTACACCACTTTAATGCTTAAATCAGGAGTTCACTCAAAGATAGTCTCAGAGCGTCTAGGACACGCAACAGTGGTTTTCATCCTAGATACCTATAGTCATTTGGATTACGGGAAGTGGCTACTGAATTCTTTGGCAACCTAGTCTTTGAGAAAATTTGTCACAATCTCTAACTTAAATAGTCAGGAAGGAGTTTAAAGATGAAGAAAACTTCTTTAGAGTTGAGCATTTATTATTTTCACTTAGACCTAAATTCTGCGATTGACTTGTTGATGAAAATTGAGACTAGCCAAAGAGTAGTACGCACTGCCGACGAAAAAGGTAGTATTTTTGAGGCTTTTACGTTAAGAATATGTGCCTTATGGGGATTTTTAGTTGAAGAGCTTTTCATTGGCTGCCTCAATAAAGATACATCTATGTTTGTTAAGACAACGGGATTCAAGTTACCTAAACATATAACCAAGGATATGAGTAAGGCAGTATTATTAGGGATGAATTACCTTGACTTTAAGGGTATTGGTAATCTTAAAAGTGTCAGCAGGAAGATACTAGTAGACCATTGTAATCCTTTCAATACTATTTCGAATGCGAAAGCCAGCAAGATTGATGAGTTCTTTAAAATAAGGAACTATCTGTCGCGCTATAGTCATGCTGCGAGGGGGGCATTGCATAATATGTATAAGGATAGATATAAAATGAAGAAATTTGTTGAACCCGGTTTTTTCTAATGGCTAGAGATTCAACACAAGATATGGTGAGAATGGGAGTGTATATTAATACTTTTAAAGCTATCGTTCACGATATGGAGGATTTTCTTGGTATCGAATATTAACAT
>DAOUMH010000028.1:0-18465 GCA_034411815.1 Dehalococcoidales bacterium
CCACTTCATACTTCTCAATATGAATGGAGGTAAACTTATCCTCCTCAACCAAGCGATTGCTGATAATAATAGCATCCTCAAAGTTATAACCCTTCCAACTCATAAAGGCACACAACACATTCTGTCCCAGTGCCAGCTCGCCTTGCTCGGTAGCCGAGCTATCGGCAAGAACCTGTCCTACCTCCAGCCTGTCACCCTTACTTACTACGGGGCGCTGATTAATACAGGTTCTCTGATTGGTGCTCACGAACTTAAGTAATGGATACCTGTCCTCGTTGCCATCATCTCTGGCAACCACAATCTGCGAGCTAGTAACCGAGGTCACCACCCCTGCATTTTGAGCAAAGAGCACCTGCCCGCTATACTTGGCAACCCCCGATTCCATACCAGTAGCCACCAGTGGCGCCTCAGGACAGATCAAGGGTACAGCCTGTCGCTGCATATTAGATCCCATCAAGGCACGATTGGCATCGTCATGCTCCAGAAAGGGTATTAACGACGCGGCAACGCTGAATACCTGCTTGGGTGATACATCCATAAAATCAATTCTGTCAGGTACAACCCGCAGGTAGCGGTCACCCCACCTGACCTCGACCTTCTCCTCTACAAACTGGCCATTCTGGTCAAGCTGGGCATTAGCCTGGGCAATAATATACTTGTCCTCCTCATCGGCTGACAGGTAAGTAACCTCGTCAGAGACGAAGGGAGCTACCTTTACAATCCCATCAGACAGCCGAGACAGTTTACCCATCTCCTCGGAGGCAATAGTAACCCCAGCCTTTATCACGGTCTTACCATCACCGTCAAGTACCGCCTCTCTGGTTGTTTGGCCCAGCAGCTTGCTGTCGATATTACTTAACTCGGTGATAACCCAGCGGTATGGCGTCTCAATAAAACCATGTTCATTAATCACCCCGTAAATAGCCAAAGAGCCTATGAGACCAATATTGGGGCCTTCCGGGGTTTCTATAGGACAAATCCTGCCATAGTGGGAAAAATGAACATCACGGACATCAAACCCAGCGCGCTCACGAGAGAGACCTCCCGGCCCCATCGCTGACAGACGGCGTTTATGAGTCAGCTCCGCCAGCGGATTGGTTTGATCCATAAACTGTGATAGCTGAGAGCTACTGAAAAACTCCCTGATGGCTGCCACCACAGGATGAATGCTGACTAGGGCCCTAGGGGTAACCGCCTCAACGCTGATAATGCTCATACGCTCCTTGGCTACCCTCTCCAGTCGCAATAATCCAATACGGAACTGCTCCTGAATCAACTCGCCAACAGTGCGCACCCGGCGGTTTCCCAGGTGATCAATATCATCTCCAGTATCGCTACCATTACTAACCATAATGATGCGCCTGACTATCCCCACAATATCTTCCTTGGTCAGGGTTCTCTGGCTTTCCGGAACATCAAGGTCCAACCGCTTATTAAGCTTATAACGACCTACACCCCCCAAGTCATAGCGCTGGGAATTAAAAAACAGGTCGTTTATCAGCTTCTTGGCATTCTCAACACTGGGCGGGTCACCAGGGCGCAACTTTCTATAGATATCAATCAAGGCAGCGGACTCGTCTTTAACCAAAGGCTCATGATCTATAGTCGCCCTGATAAACTGGTGCTCCGAAGAGTTGTCCTCTTCAGCAAACAAACTGAGTATCTGCTCATCGCTACTGTAACCAATAGCTCGTAGCAAGGTGGTAACAGGGATCTTCCGCTTGCCATCTATCTTGACTGAGATTACATCCCGGTTACTGACATCAAATTCCACCCAAGCCCCCCGACTCGGGATTAACTTGTTGTGACACAACTCACGGCCACTAGTGGCATCTTCCTCAACGGTAAAATAAATACCGGGAGAACGGAGCAACTGGCTGACCACTACCCGTTCAGCACCACTGATAACAAAGGTGCCTCTAGCCGTCATCAGGGGGATGTCACCCCAAAACAGCTCCTGCTCCTTGATCTCTCCTGTGCCTTTAACCAGCAGCTTTGCTTTGACATAGAGGGGAACCGAATAGGTCAGGTTCTGTTGGCGACATTCCTCTTCGATTTTCCAGTCCAGAGGAACACGAAATTCGTAGTCAGTAAAGCTAAGCTCAAACTTGCTACCAGTGGCATCCTTGATAGGCGATACTTCATCCAGTAACTGCTTAAGCCCTTCTTTTTGAAACCAGAGGAAGGAGTTTAATTGAACCTCAATTAGATTGGGGACTTCCAGTATCTGGGGCAACCTGGCATAAGATTTTCTGGCGACGGTAGGCACTCTACTACTAGCATCAATTGGCAACATAAAAACTATCCCTCGCTCTACTCCCTAAAAATAGGCGCACAGAACTTTTGCACTACCGTAGTACTAAACCTGAGTGAAACCTGTGGCTAATAGAGAGATATAAATAAGGTAAAACCTCGGAAGGCATAATCACAAGGCACAATAATACCACACATTCTTGATGTTTGTCAAGCTAATGTGATTGCCAACATTATAATTTAATAAATGGACAATTAGCAAATATCCACCAACCTTAAGCCAAAGACTACCACAAGGTTGGTTGAGGCGGTTTATCCTTATTATAGGATAAACCGAGGTGCTCGTAAGCCATCTGGGTCGCTACCCGGCCACGAGGGGTTCGCTCCAGGAAACCCAGCTGCAGAAGATAAGGCTCATAAACATCCATAACGGTGTCCGCCTGCTCACTGATGGAAGCGGCAATGGTATCCAACCCCACCGGACCGCCATTAAACTTATCTATAATAGCATGTAGCAACTTATGGTCTATCTCATCCAAGCCTATGGAGTCAACCTCAAGCTTAGACAACGCCTCAACCGCCAACGGCTGGGTGATTATGCCATCCGCCATCACCTGCGCATAGTCCCTGACTTGCCTGAGTAACCGATTAGCCACACGAGGCGTACCCCTAGCCCGCCGGGCTATGCCCTCCAGCCCCTCAGTTTCAGCCTTTACCCGAAGAATGCCGGCTGAGCGTTTGAGGATTGCCTCTATAGATAGTTGGTCATAAAAATCAAGACGGTAGACAGCACCAAACCGGTCGCGTAAAGGCGGGCTCAACAGGGCAAAGCGAGTGGTAGCACCAATCAGGGTAAATACAGGCAGATTTAGTCGCAGGCTTTTGGCACCAGCTCCCTTGCCTATGATAATATCCAGGGCAAAGTCCTCCATAGCCGGGTATAATACCTCCTCTACTGCCCGATTGAGGCGATGAATTTCATCGATGAAGAGTATATCCTGGCTATGGAGATTGGTTAAGATAGCCGCCAGGTCTCCGGTGCGTTCTATGGCCGGGCCCGAGGTAATCCTGATATTGACTCCCATCTCGACAGCTATGATATAAGCCAGAGTGGTCTTACCCAAACCAGGTGGGCCATAGAGCAGTATATGATCCAGCGCTTCACCCCTGCCCTTGGCAGCGGCAATAGATATATTCAGATTATCCTTAATCCTAGCCTGGCCAACGAAGTCATCAAGGCGGCGGGGCCGCAGGCTGGTATCAAGGGGTATATCCTCAATCGTAGGCTTACCCGATATAATACGAGCTATTTCCAACCCCCTCAGTTTTCGGTAACTCTATCCCCCATTATATCAACTTATCTACCATTAAGATAGGGCTCATTTGCTCCCCACTATGTCACCCCAGCCCCTTCACAACCTCCTCCAGAATATGCCGCCACTCTTTCTCCATCCGCCTCAGATTTAACCTGATTTGGCTCAAGCCTATCTCAAAACCATCGGGAAGGTTAAGCCTCCGCTGCTCAGGGGTAAACTGCATACCCTCAAATAGCCTGAGTATGATTTGACCATGCTCGGTAGAGATAGACTCAATGCCCGCCCTAGCCGCCAGAATCCTGATCTTGACCGCATAGAGCAGGTTCCTGACCTCCGGTGGTAGAGCACCAAACCTATCGCTAAACTCCTGAGCCATGTTCTCCAGCTGTTCAACCCTCTCCAGCTTTACCAAACTCTGATACAAAGCCAATCTGGTATCCAGGTCAGGGATATATTCCTCGGGTATATAGGCTGCTAGGGGCAGATCTATGTTTGGTGGCAACAAGCAAGATGTCCTCACCATTTCTTTAGGCACACCAGCCTGTTCGGCTTTTTGCTCCTCAACAGCCTCGGCCAACAGCCGACAGTAAAGACTGAAACCAACGGCACTTATGTGGCCACTCTGCTTTACCCCAAGCAGTGTCCCAGCCCCCCTAATCTCTAGGTCCTTCATAGCAATGTTAAAACCAGCCCCAAGCTCTGTAGCTTCACGTATAGTCCTCAGCCGTTTTTCAGCCATCGGCGTCAGGAGTTTACCCTCATCATAGAGAAAATAGGCATGGGCAAGAGCGGTACCCCGCCCTACCCGACCCCGAAGCTGATATAGCTGGGTCAAGCCAAAGCTACTCGCCCTATTAACTACCAAGGTATTGACATTGGGTATATCCAACCCTGACTCAATGATAGTGGTACATACCAAGATATCAGTCCGGCCCTGGGTAAAATCGGCCATCACCGTTTCCAGCTCCCCCTCAGGCATCTGCCCATGAGCAACAGCTATTTTAGCCTCCGGCACCAGGGACTGGAGCTTACCAGCCACCAGAGCTATACCTTCAACCCGATTGTGAACGAAGAAAACCTGACCATCTCTTTCCAGTTCTCTGAGAATGGCCTCCCGGATTAAACGGTCATCATACGGGGTAACATAGGTCTTGATAGGCAACCTGTCCTCAGGAGGCGTCTCCATAGTGCTCATATCCCTCACCCCCACCAGTGACATATGAAGGGTGCGGGGTATCGGGCTGGCACTGAGGGTGAGAACATCCACCTCCCCCCTCATCCGTTTGAAGTGCTCCTTATGAGTCACGCCAAAGCGCTGTTCCTCATCAATGATTAACAACCCCAGATCCTTGAAGGCTACATCCCTCTGCAATAACCGATGGGTTCCAATACAAATGTCTATACTGCCATTTGCCAGCCCCTCAAGGATAGCCTGCTGCTCATTAGGCGCCCTGAACCGACTCAATACCTCAATTCTTACCGGAAAGGGATCCAGCCTCTGGCTAAAGGTAAAAAAGTGCTGCCCGGCCAGCACTGTAGTCGGTACCAAGACTGCCACCTGCTTACCATCAGTCACAGCCTTGAAAGCGGCACGAATAGCTACCTCGGTCTTACCATAGCCAACATCCCCGCAGACCAGCCTATCCATAGGCTTAGCTTTCACCATGTCCTCTTTTATCTGTTTTAAAGCCTCTATCTGGTCAGGGGTCTCAACATATGGGAAGGAGGCTTCAAGCTCCTGCTGCCACACTGTATCACGGGAAAAGGCAAAACCAGGCACGACCTCCCTTGTAGCATAGAGAGCTAACAGCTCCTGAGCAATACTTTCCGCTGCCTCCTTAGCTCTCCGCTTGGTCCGTATCCATTCCCAAGTGCCCAGTCGGTTCAGTACCGGCGGCCGGTCACTGTTCCCCACATAACGACTGATACGGTCTATCTGGTCAGCAGGAACGTATATCTTATCACCAGCAGCATATTGTAGAACCAGATACTCCTTCTCAATGCTATCAGTGCTCATGGTGATAACATTAGCAAATTTGGCTATGCCATGTTCAATGTGCACCACGTAGTCACCCGGGGTTATGTCAACAAAGAGCTTCTGGTGTGGCACCGGGCGTTTCTTCGCCAACCGCCGCTGTTTAACAAAACCAAAGATTTCGGCATCGGTGAACAGGTAGGTATCACCATTCATAACCCACCCCTCAGCCAACGCACCCTGAATCAGGATTGGTAAACCAGGCAGGGGTAATTGCTTAACCTCAGTAACGGGAGAAGTAATAACATCCGCCTCATCAAGCAACTCTGACAACCGGCTTGCCTGGTGGCTGACAATGATGAGGCGGCGCTCCTGGTCCAAAAGCTGCCTAACCCTCTTGATGAATCCCAATAGCTGTCCCGCATAGCTGGTAGCAGGGGCAAAATCCAGCTGGCGAGGCTGTTCATCACCAGCAACACCCCAGACAGCGAGCTCCAGGCACTGTCTCCCCTTCACTCTTGCCTCCAGTTCCTCCCATGTAAAGTACGGCTTGGGGAAATTACCAGGCAGTTCTCCCCACCCCAGTTTCTCGGCACGCAACTCGTCACCCTTAGCATCAAGGCTTTCCACGGCCAGCCTGACATTCACGGGTTCATCAAATATGAGGAGGGCATTTTGAGGCAGGTAATCCAGAACGCTATCCCGCTTAAATAGCGAGGCGTAAAACTGCTTATTCTGCAAACCCCGATTATTCATCAGCACAGCTAATTCCTCTTTGAACTGCTGGCTTGCCTCAGGGCTACAGCCAGTCAGGTCCAGGCTACTAACAACCGCCTCCATTTCTGGCTGGTCAAGCAGTAGCAGCTCCGTAGCCGGGCTGATAGCCACATCGGATACTGTCTTTTGCGAGCGCTGATTCACCGGGTCAAAGAGCCGGATACTCTCCACAGTGTTGCCGAAGAACTCAAGCCTAGCTGGCAGGTCACTGGTAGGAGGATAAATATCAATAATACCACCGCGGTGGCTTATAGTACCCGGCATTTCCACTATATTTTCCAGCCGATAGCCCATTGCCTCCCACCGGCTCAACAGGTGAAACGGATCAACATCCATCCCCAGCTTTATGGTATGGCAAACAGAGGTAAAATCGCTATACTGGGTTGTCTTCTGCACAAAGGCCGGGGCCGAGGCGATAACCAAGGGGACATCTGCTGTCAACCTACTACCAGCCAGGGCGGAGAGCACCTGTATTCTTTCCATCTCGGTGGAGGCATCTGATGTAACCCGCTGATAAGGCAAAACATCAGGTTCAGGAACGAGCTTAACCTGAGAGGAGTTACACCATGTCAACAGCTGCTCGTAAAGCTTCTTACCGTTTTCCGGGTGGGCAGTAACTACAAACACAGGTAACCGCAGACTCTGATATAGGGCCGCTATAATATAGGGCTTGGCAGCATCGAGAACAGCTACTCTGGTATTGCCACTCGGCTGCTCAAGCTCGGTTATAAGCTGACGGTAGGAAGACATCCCCTCAACGAGACGCAATAGTCGCGTTAGGTCCAAATGCATTTTCTGCCCCAAACACCTTCGGGGCTAGCCGAAACCGACTAGCCCTACAACGAAATTTTAGCACAGGGCAGAGCACCAAGCAACTTAAATACATCAGTCTCCTTGTTCAATCTACCCTACCTTGCTATAATGGAATCAATCTATATAGGTTTGCAGTAAGTGAGAAAATCCAACCTGAAACCTCCATCCTATCACCGAATAGTAGTCAAGTTCGGCACCGGACTGGTCACCGGCGGTAGCAACCACTTGAACGCAGACGTTATGTCAAGTCTAGTATCTCAAGTGGCTCAGCTACACAAGCAAGGTGTGGAACTGCTTGTAGTTTCTTCCGGGGCTATAGCTGCCGGCAGGTACAAACTGGGACTAACCAAAGAGATTAAAGGCATCCCCTTTAAACAAGTACTCGCCTCAGTGGGACAAAACCGCTTGATGAATATCTATGAGCAGTTGTTCAGCCAGCATGATATTACCGTGGCCCAAGCCCTACTTACTAAAGCCGACCTTTCCGACCGAGCCGGCTACCTAAATGCCCGCAATACCCTTCTAGCGCTGCTGGAACTGCAGGTGGTGTGTATCGTCAATGAAAATGACGTGGTAGCGATAGATGAAATTCGGGAGGCAAAGTTTGGTGATAATGACAACCTATCAGCCATGGTAGCCAATCTGGTTGATGCCGACCTGCTGTTAATGCTTACTGACATTGCCGGGCTTTACACTGCCGACCCTTCCCGCGACCCCAATGCCCACCTTATACCGCAGGTAGAGAAGATAGATTCAAAAATCGAGAGTCTAGTAGCTGATACGCCCAGCAAACTGGGAACCGGAGGTATGATTACCAAGCTTGAAGCAGCCAAGCTAGCGACTAACTCCGGCGTAACCGTAGTCATTGCTGATGGCAGGGAACCGAATGTTATTTTGAGACTGGCTGGTGGTGAGTCCACAGGTACCCGTTTCCCACCCACCACCAACAAGCTGGAGAGCCGCAAGCGCTGGATGGTCAGCGGTCTCTCCACCAAGGGTAAGCTGGTGATAGATTCCGGAGCAGCCCGAGCCCTCAGAAAGCAAAAGGGCAGTCTGCTGGCAACCGGAATTAAGAAGGTTGAAAGCGAATTCCAGCGGGGCGACGTGGTAACCATCTATGAGCATAAAGGGGCTATCCTCGGCTGTGGCATAAGCAATTACAGCTCCAGTGATATCAGACTCATTAAAGGGGCACACTCAAACAATATTGCCACCCTACTCGGCTATGACCACGGCTCTGAGGTCGTCCACCGGAACAACCTGGTGGTATTATAATAAGGGAGCTAATTAAGGAGTTAAAACATGAAATCAGCAATAGAAGAACTGGAAGCCAAAGGGAAAGCGGCTAAGGCGGCGTCCCGCCGCATGGCTTACCTCTCCACCGAGGCCAAAAACAAAGCTCTGCATAATATTGCTGATGACCTATTAGCTAAAAAGGATAAGATACTGTCAGCCAATCAACTTGACTATAAAGAAGCTGAGGCATCAGGCATGAGTGAAGCCATGCTTGACCGACTGATGCTAAACTCAAGCCGCCTTGAGTCCATGGCTCAGGATGTGCTGGCAGTAGCCGCCCTCCCCGACCCCGTAGGTGAGGTATTTGATATGCACACCCTGCCTAATGGCCTGCTGACAGGTAGAAAACGAGTTCCTTTAGGCGTAATCGGCACCATCTACGAGAGCCGACCCAATGTTACTATAGACATCTCCGCCCTATGCCTGAAATCAGGGAATGCCCTTATCCTCAGGGGTGGCAAGGAGGCAATCCACTCTAATAGCTCCCTGGCCAAAGTGGTTCAGGATGCAGCGGTAAAGGCAGGGATACCTGACGGGGCAGTGCAGTTTATAGAGAACACTGACCGGGCTCTGGTAAATCACCTGCTTGAGATGGGTGACATCATTGACCTGATTATCCCCAGGGGTGGGGCCGGACTGATAAAGTTCATTACTGAGAATGCCACCATGCCAGTGGTCAGCGGCGGGATTGGTGTCTGCCACACCTATATCGACAGAAGCGCTGATATAGATAAGGCTGTAGCCATAGCCTTCAATGCCAAGGTGCAACGCCCTACGGTATGCAACGCCCTGGACACACTGCTGGTTCACGCCGATATTGCCGAGCACTACCTGCCATTAGTGGCTGCTGAGTGGGCGAAAGCCGGGGTTGAGATGCACTGTAATGAGCGCGCCCTGTCCATACTTAAGCCAAATTCCTCCCTGAAGCTTGCACCGGCTACAGATGAGGACTGGGGCAAGGAGTTCCTATCACTGGTAGCAGCAGTCAGGGTGGTGGACTCTCTGGATGAGGCACTGGAGCACATCGAGCGCTACGGCTCAGGACATTCCGAGGCTATTGTGACTGAGGAATACCAGACAGCGATGCGCTTCCTCAACGAGGTTGATGCTGCCTGTGTATATGTTAATGCCAGCACACGATTTACCGATGGAGGACAGTTCGGTTTGGGAGCCGAGGTCGGCATCAGTACCCAGAAATTACACGCCCGCGGTCCCCTAGGAGTAAAGGAACTAACTACCTATAAATGGATTATCTTCGGCAACGGGCAGATAAGACCTTAGATAATGCCAACACTACCAGCATTCTACCGCCTGAGGAGGGAATAAGTTTTAGGATATAAGGGATTGACATCGCCAACCTCATTGATTATAGTACTCGCGAAGCTGGATAGTTTCCAGCTTTTTTATTTTTTGAACGCTAAATGAGGAAACGCTGGTCGGGGTAAGCAAAAATGGAGTTGGAATTCGGAGCCGATGTAGAAGACCGGAACGGCAAAATCCTGGGCACAGTTGACCACCTAGTTCGTAATACCTGGACCGGGGAAATCAGCAAGTTCGTGGTGCGGAGAGAGGCACCAGATAGCGACCTGTTCCTAACCCCTGATGATATGCTGGAGATTACTAAGAGTAAGGTCAAGCTCAATGCTTCCGCTGAGGAATTAAAACAAAGATAGCAATTGTAAGCCTACCAAAGCATAGGAGGTATAATTAATGATTGGTGTTACCGAGCGTGCCAAGCAGGAACTGAAAAGGGTCTTAATTGATAATGTAGAGCACCCGCCAGCGGTTATAAGGTTGACCGCTACTGAGGAAGGAACAATCGGCCTAGGGATAGACCTAGAGTCACCGGGCGACGAGGTGGTGAAACATGAGGGCTCAGCAGTGTTGGTTGTAGAAAAGAACCTGGCTTCTAGCCTTCATGGACTAACCCTGGATGTCCAAGATACCGCCGATGGACCTCAGTTAGCTATATCTGAGGAACCTGATGACTAAGACAGCCTGCCCCCCTGCTAATGAAAGCTCGAGTTCGCTTTCGATATCTCCAGAGCCGTCTGTTGAATCTGGAACAGTTCTTTGACACCCTTCTCAGCCAGAGAGAGCAAGGAATCAATATCCCCCTTGGAGAATGGTTTGCCTTCAGCCGTACCCTGAATCTCAACAAACTTGCCTTCGGTGGTCATCACTACATTAAAATCAACCGCGGCATTGCAATCTTCGTCATAGCACAGGTCTAAAAGCATATAGTTGCGCATAATACCCACGCTGGTAGCAGCTACCGCATTCTTTAGCGGTATGGACGACAATACCCCCATATCAGTCAGGGTTTGCATTGCCCGATGTAAGGCTACATAGGAACCGGTAATAGCCGCTGTTCTGGTGCCGCCGTCCGCCTGAAGCACATCGCAATCCACGACTAATGTCCTTTCCCCCAACGCCACGAGGTCAGTTACCGCCCGCAACGAGCGACCAATGAGGCGCTGAATCTCCTGGCTCCTGCCAGCAATCCTGCCCAACGATGAATCACGAGGAGTACGGGTAGTGGTAGCACGAGGCAGCATAGAGTATTCAGCAGTAATCCAGCCACTACCTCCTCCCCTGATAAAGGCCGGAACCCTATCCTCCACACTCACCGAACACACCACCCGGGTCTTCCCCAGCTCTATCAGTACCGAGCCCTCAGCAAAGCTCTGAAATCCAGGGGTTATTTTTATTGGTCGCAGTTCATCATAAGCACGCCCGTCAGCTCTCTTCATGCAAAATCTTCCCTTCTAGCTTTTGAGATATATGCCGAGTATAGCATTGATAGGTGATGGTGGCAACGCATCTACCCTGCCTTCTCAAATATCCTGTTCAGTCTGGTAGATTGCATAGAATACGAGCCGAGTAGTATTCTAATACCCAACGGAAATTACTAACCATGTCCAAGCCTATCTCAGGAGGAGACGATGATAAAGCAGAAGCTGGTAGACAAAATCAGGACTTATGGTACCTACAGAGATAAAGGAGAAGGCAGGCGCCGGGTTCTAAAGGATATCGGTTTTAGGATGGGGGAGAAGGCAGAGAATGTCATAATCACCGGCTGCCAACAACCGGAGAAGATGCCTGACACCTTCCTGGCTCTGAAAGCCCTGCTCGACCATCTGCATGTAGACTATACCCTGCTCGCCAAGGAATACTGCTGCGGCTGGATGCCTCTCGCTCAGCCAGCTGTGATGACCAAGAATGAGGAAGATATCGCCAGGGCAAAGGATCTGTCCCGGGAGCTTGTTCAGGCGAACTGCAGACAGGCTGAGGAGCTAGGGGCAAAATCCATTACCCTTTTCTGCGCCGCCTGCGAGCCCAACTATAGCAACTACAAGAGTGAAACCAATCTGGAGCTTATCTCCTACCCGGAACTCCTCGACCGTAATTTCCAAGGTGGGAAGCTAGACCTAAACATAGACTACTATGCCGGCTGTCACCGGTTTCGGCGGCACATCACCACAGAGCCAGTGGATCTGGAGCCAGTAGTGCGGGTGCTCCACAAGATAGAGGGGCTCAGGGTAAACTGCCTAGACAATAATCTCTGCTGCTACATACCGCCCCATCTGGAGCAACTCATACCGAGCATAAAGAACAAGACGGTAGTAACCACCTGTACCGGTTGCTACTACAATCTGAAGGGTAAGCTACAGGCAAAGGACGGCTATCAGGTAAAGATGCTCCCGGTGATAGTGCTGGAGGCACTGCAGGGACATTAGCCAGCCTTATACTTTGCACCGGTAGAATACTGTCATGAATATCAGCACTGAAATCACTGGTCTAATAGATGAGATTAAGAACGACAAGATTCACGGTGCCAGCCAGTTAGCAAGACAGGCGGCGAACGTGATAAAGGTTGCCGCCGAGCACAGCCAGGCAGAGACCACCGTGCAGTTCCTAGACGAGCAGAAAGAGACCGGACAGAAATTAATGTCAGCCCGCCCAGCTATGGCACCAATATCCAACATCATTAGTCATCTGCTCAGCACAATAGCAGAAAAGGCTGCCAAGACAGATTTGGATTCTATCAAACAATTCACCATCTCCAGGGTTGATAAGGTAATTACTGATTCATTACAGGCTATAGCCAAGATTGCCGAGCAGGGCTCAGCACTAATTGCTAACGGCGACAGAATAATGACCCACAGCTACAGCTCAACAGTAGCGGCTTCCCTGAAGATGGCCTTTACCCAACACAGGAATATTGAAGTGATTACCACACGGTCGGGCCCCAGGGCGCACCGGCGAAAGGATTGCTCAAGAACTCAGCCTCCATGGAATACCGGCCACCTTCATTGACGATACGGCTATGGGGCTTTATATATCAACGGCAACTAGGGTCATGGTCGGTGCCGACAGAATATGTGCCGACGGTAAGGTAGTTAATGGGATTGGCACCTACCAATTGGCCCTAGTTGCTGAAAGAGCCAATGTTCCCTTTTATGTATTATGTGAGACGCTAAAGTTTTACCCTAGGTTGAGGAGTGAAGAGGTTGTTCTAGAGGAAAAAGACCCTTCTGAGATCACTAAAGCGGGGAGATTACCATCAGAGGTCAGGAGCAGAAATCCCTACGTTGACATTACACCCCCGGAACTGGTCACCGGCGTAATAACCGAGAAGGGGTTGCTTATACCGGAAGAATTGGCTACAATACACCCCAAAATATAAAAGGGGGGTGCTTATGGCTTCGGACGAAACAGAGGTCAAGATTCGGAAGATGACAGAAGACGACTTGCCACAAATCAACGAAATAGACTGTCTGATACAGGGCAAAGAGCGAGTTGTTACCTGGCCGTTCACAGCCGAAGCTCACTGGAAAACCTACCATCCAGTGCTAGACTTTGTAGCTGAGTTCGACGGGAAGGTAGTAGGCTTCCTACTAGAAAATATAAAGCGGGCAAAGAGCAAAGTGCCTCTAGTCGGATGGGTAGATATGATGGGCATCCATCCTGAACATCAACGCAGAGAAATAGGCAAGAAATTGATTGAAGCATTCTATGGAGAATGCAAACAGTCCAGTGCCACATCAGCCGTCATCGTTAAAAAGAACGATAAAAAACGGAAAAGGTTTTCCAAAGCCTTAGGGTTTAAGGAGGAAGACTGGACTATTTTCGAAAAGGAGTAAGGTTTTACCCGCCTATCCTGATTACCTAACCCCTTCCATACCTTTAAGATATGACCTGGGCTAATGTCTCTTTGAGCATAGGCACAGTCTGGTAGCTGTCTATGTCCTTAGGGTTTATCCAGCTTATTTCTGTATGCTCCCAGTCAATCTTAATCTTACCTCGGTCTTTTATGCGAAAAAGATAAGGGTGAACCACCCATCTCACACCCAGCTTCTCATCTTTAATCAGCAAGGGCTCACCCCTCTTTAACAATTCAATGTCTTCCCTGAATAGGCTGGTTTCTTCTTCTATCTCAATCAATGCTTGTTCATCAACAGTCGTCCCTACGTAGCCACTAACCCCAGCCCATCTTCCCCGATAACTACCAACCTGCTCACTGCGGCGCAGAATCAGTATCTCGCCACCGGATTCAAGAAAGGAGGTAACAACCTGTTTCTCTCGTAAATTACTTATTTGCCTTACCCCCTCGAACACGATTTGTCTCTGCCCTTCATTCCAGACCCGTTAAATACTCTTTTAACCAGTTTAGGGCCATCTCAGCCGCACTCCGCTTGTTTTGCTCACGGTTTCCCTGGAAGACATGCTTCTGATGGCAAGTTCCCGCCCGGTGCGATAACCCAATATAGAATAGCCCCACCGACTTTCCCGGGGTAGCCCCACCAGGACCAGCAATGCCAGTGTCAGCCAACCCTATGTCTGCAACCAGTATCCTCCTGCCACCCTGTGCCAGCTCCTCAGCTACCTGATAGCTAACGGCACCATATCTATTAATTGTATCCTCTTTTACCCCCACCACCCTGATCTTGACTTCATTATTATAAGCAGTGACTGACCCGTTATAGTAATCCGAGCTACCAGGGACATCAGTTATCAGATGGGATATTAACCCACCGGTGGCTGATTCAACCACCCCCAAGGTCAATCCCTTCCGGCGCAGCAGAGCCCCTATCTCCCGTCCCAAGCCAGCCATCTACATAAAATCCTTCATCAGGGCATATATTACACTCTCATCCACCTGGGTACCACCCTGACTAATCCTGTGTACAACCTGCTCAACCGCCTGATGTTTGGTTGCGTCATAGAGGTCATCCAGCCTGGCATATATACCAACCCTCCTGCCAACCTTGAAGTTGGTTCTTTCTTCAGACGGCAGAGCCTGAAACCTGTCTATAACCGCCAACATCTTCTCTTTGTCCTGAGGTAATTCGCCTTCAATCTCCTGCAATAGATTGCCAATATGGTCGCTTACATAGCTTGTGCGACACTCCAGATGCTCAATGAGCAACCTCTCCTCCTCCAGAATTTCCTCATCCGTGGCTCGAGCAAAGTTACCACTCTCTACCTCATCACGTAAGAGCATTCCACTGGTAACATTCAATGTCCTGACCCTGATGAAATCAGGATTTATTTCATTTAACACTCTGGCTGTATAAATAGCATGCTCGCGCCACATCTTCTTCCCCCCCAACCCCAAAACAACATACTCCGATAGTGATAGTCCTGCCTCAACCACATTCTTGCCTCCCCTAACATGCTCAGCGGCAGTAACCCCCTTATCCATATACTGGAGCAGAGGGTTGTAGCCCGACTCCAGTCCAATATGTATACGGGAAAGTCCAGCCTCACGCAGTGCCATCAGCTCGTCCAACCCCTTTTTGGCTGCGGTCTTTGACCTGGCATAACTGGTTACCCTCTTTATACCAGGAAAGGTCTCCCTCAGGAAGGCTACTACCTCAGCCAACTCATTGGTCCTCATAATCAGGCTATTGGCATCCTGCAGAAAGGCACTCTCACCCCCGGCATACAGCCACAGAGCCACATTGCGAAAGGCTTCATTAAGTGGGTTGCTAAGCATCATACCAGCCACATCTCTCACCCTGCCCCTACAGCCAGACCTCCACGAAAGCTCACCCACCTTATCATGTATGAGCTTGGCCATTTTTATATCCCGCTTTATATCCTCCACCGGTCTGAGCTGGAACTTTCTTCCTTTGTATACATTGCAAAACTTGCACCGGTTCCAAGAACAATTCATAGTCGCCCGGATAAGCAACGAGTAAGCTTCACTCGGTGGCCTGATTGGCCCAAGCTCAAAAGAATATGCTATTGTCTGCTCCATCCTTCACAAACACCTAAACCTATACTGGATTGATTATATAGCAATTGTAAGATAGAATAAAGAAAAATCACCTTGTTTGATTGACAGACAAATCAAGGAGGTCTTGTTATGGGAACACTAGCCATGATTTTTGGTACTATTGCTGGGCTGTGTGCGGTGGCTGGTATTATCACCGCCACCGCGGTAATCCCGGAGATTGCTGGGCTCACCTGGATGTTCTGGATGATGCTAAGCTTGATTTTATTCCTGGCCTGCATCATATTTACCATCAGCCGTAAGAGCTACGAATAGCCAGGCCTACCAGCTATCTAACCAGCAATCTCCAACCCTTACCCTAAAAAACCGCTTAAACCTTGTAGCAGGAAGCAGTGGTAGAGAGTCGCTATGTCAGAGAGCAAAAGCAAGATTTCGCTACGAGTTCACCCCAATGCCGCCAAGAGTGAGGTGATCGGCCTTACCGATGGGATACTGCAGGTAAGAATAGCAGCACCACCAGTCAAGGGTCAAGCCAACAAGGAGTTGATAACCCTCCTCAGTAAAGTGCTGGCTATAAGCAAGAGGGCTATAACCATCATAAAAGGTCATACCAGTCGAAACAAGGTCATAACCATAGACGGCCTGGGACAGGAAGCCATCCTGAAACGGCTTTCGCCTAACTCCTTCTCCTCCGACGACGCCAGTAGATAATACCCACTACCGCCCCCCATACAGGACAAAAGATTAGGAGCCAGAGAGCTATGGTACCCAGCCATTGCCCGAAGACAACAATGCCACGAACAGCTGATTTAAGCACCTCCAAGGCACTCCAACCGGCTTGGACTAACGGCTTAGTAGTATCCTCAGGCTCAAGACGTACTGAAATCAGGGACATTGACGAGATTTGCTCCAGATATTGCATCCGTCCCTTGAGCTGCTCTATCTCGCTCCGCACCCGAGACAGGCTATCATAGATGCTGAGGATATCCTCCACATCCTCGGCCTTTTCCAGAAGTGCCAGGTATTGGCCCTCGGTGGCTTCGGCATTATTGAGTCTGGATTCCAGGTCAACATACTCCTCGGTTACATCCTGACTATCAGTGCTCTCCGACTCTACCCTTACCGCCAGCTCCCTGAGTTCAGCCAGTGCCGGATCAAACATCTCATCTGGCACCCGGATGGAAATCCACCCCCTCATATCCTGTTCCTCTCCTGAAATCCGGGATGACACTACATAGCCACCAAAACTCGCTGCTAGCTGGGCTATCTCATCTCGAGCATCAACCACATCCTCCACCACCAGCGATATATCCCCGGTGCGAACTATCATCCGCTCCTCGTCTACAGTTGAGTACGAAGTGCCATCCCCATCACTCTTATAGCCCTCTTCCCATCCCGGTGCTCCTGCAACCGGTAGTTCTTCCCCTGTTGATGCATCTTGTGGCGATGCGCCGGAACAGGCGACAGGCACCAGCAGACACCCCATCAGCACAACTGCGGCCACTATTAGCCTTAGCTTTTTCATAACGCACTCCCCTGCTTATTATCCATACTTCACTATACTATAACGCTAATAACATTAAAAGGTCAGGCGAATTATGGTAGTGGGTCAATTTGAATTCTCCCACCCCCTGCCTGACGATTTCCTAAATTTTAGTCAACATTGGAACGCTGAACTCCAAGGAAATGAAGTTAGGGTGTCCCTAAAAGGTTGACGATAGACTTTTAGGTTGTTTTTACCCAAATAGGCGTTACGAAGTAACAAAAAAAGTGCCGAAAAAGTATTTTCCTTTTCCAATTTATCCCTTTCTTAAAGGGAAATCAAGAAGGATTTAAGCTCAAAAATCCCCCCGAATCCTCCTTCTTCTAAGGGAAACGGGACTTTTCGGCAGTCTCAAAAAGCCAAAAAGTGTAGCCCACAGTCCTACTTCATAGACGAGTCTGAAACAAGTAATTTGCCTGCTATGATTTACCTTAATTATAATGGTGACATAGCACAACTGTTTTATCTTGTAGGAGTGGTCAGCGTGTTCGAAAGATTAAGATCACAGCATATCATCGGACGTTTGAATGTTTACGGTCTCGTGGCTTTAGCCGGTATCCTTGGCCCAATTGTGCTCGGCATTGCTGATCTTACTGCAGGCTTATCAGAACCGGGGTATAATCCAATTCGAGATTCGATCAGTAGTCTAGCGCTGACCCCTATGGGTTGGCTGCAAACGGTTGGGTTTTTGACTGTTGGCTTACTCGCGGAGGTTTTTGTAGTTGGGCTATTTTTCAGTATCAAGAGAGGGAGGAACTTCGGGATTAGCGCTGCTATTCTTGTTTGTTTTGGCTTTGGGTTACTCCTTATCGGTGCCTTCCGAACCGATCCTATTGGAACTTCACATACGATTGAAGGCACGATTCATCACGTAACGGCGGTAGCAGTCTTTTGGCTTTTCCCAATTGCTTGTTTATTACTTGCACCCAGTTTGAAAAAAGACCCGCATTGGCAAAACCTCTTCATCTATACTATCATTGCCAGTGCCCTTGCTTTGGTTTTTATGATAGTGCAAATATGGCTGCCAACCAGTTTGAGTTGGTTTGGTTTGTATGAGCGGATTCTCGTGTGGAATACTGTGATCTGGATTGAGGTAATGGCGATCCAGCTTCTACGTTTGTCGCTGCTGAGGTAGTGAAAGAGATTCACTCCATTGACTTCGAGAACCGAGCAGGCTTAACAATCAGTTTCGTTAAATCAGAAGATGAGCGGGGTTAAACAATATAAGCTTTTGTTCAATCCACGCTCC
>DAOUMH010000029.1:0-3272 GCA_034411815.1 Dehalococcoidales bacterium
ACGCCTGTTTTCATCTTCGAGGCCCTTTAGCCTCTTGAGTTCGCTAACGGTCATGCCGGCGTATTTTGCCTTCCAGTTGTAGTAGGCGCCGTCACTCATCCCGTATTTGCGGCAAAGCTCCCTGACTGGGACGCCAGCCGTCCCTTCTTTGAGCACCGCGATGATCTGCTCCTCGGTATATTTCCTGCGCACCACGATTAGCCCTCCTCTTTCGCTTCATTAATAGCGGAGGACTCTACATCAGAGTGCTACTGTTTTAGGGGGAAAGGTCAATCGAAGACAATATACAAAAGGGAATTTATAAAACTGTTTAAGAGAAATCAGCCTGATTATCAAACTACAATTGACTTTAATAGTGAAATAATGAAACAACCAAGAATGAGTAGAACCCAAAACCCCGCAATAACACCATAGAAGATATCATAGCCTGTATTTACTACAGTAGATGAAATGATATAATTTTAATAGCTAACAGCTATGGAAAAGGACTTTGAAATCGTAGACCACACCGCTGATGTCGGCATCATAGCCTATGGCGCCGATATAAAGCAGGCTTTTGCCAATGCGGCTAGGGCTCTATTCAGCCTGATAACCGAGCTTGACGATGTGGCTGAGGCCCTGCACCAAGACATAGAGCTGACCGCCCCTGACAAAGAAAGCCTCTTGGTAGAGTGGCTGAACGAGCTCATTTATCTATTTGATGTTGAGAATATTCTCTTTAAGAGGTTTGACATTACCCGGCTTAATAGTACCCAGCTTAAGGCTAGAATCTATGGCGAAAAAGTAAATAGCTCAAGGCATAAGCTGAAAACGGGGGTCAAGGCAGCCACCTACCACATGCTGAAGGTCGACAAGGGTGATGGCTGCAGGGTTCAGGTACTATTTGATATCTAGCAGAGGTAATACAAAATGGCGTTACCCTGGCAAGAATTACTGCATAAGGTAGATGATTACCGCTGGGAGATTCCCCAGAGCTACAAGCCGGGTATGCGTGTGCCTGGTTTAATCTTTACCAGTGAATCCATGCTCAACCATATCTGGGAGGAGCAGGTCTTCCAGCAGGTGGCTAATGTGGCGTTCCTGCCAGGCATCGTCGGCTATTCACTGGCTATGCCCGATATCCACTGGGGTTACGGCTTCCCTATCGGGGGGGTAGCTGCTACCAGAATAAAGGATGGGGTGGTATCACCCGGGGGCGTCGGCTTTGATATCAACTGCGGCGTCAGGCTGCTACGAACCAACCTGACCGAGGCAGAGGTAAGACCCAGGTTCGAAGAGCTACTTGCCGAGCTTTTTGTCAATATCCCGTCGGGACTAGGTTCTACCGGCAGGTTGAGGGTGAGTGAAAGGGAGCTGGACAGGGTATTAACCAAGGGCAGCTCCTGGGCGGTAGAAAAGGGTTACGGCGAGCCCGGAGACGCTGCAGTCACCGAAGAGTCGGGCTGTATGAAAGGAGCTAACCCGGATAAGGTAAGTGATAAGGCTAAAAAGCGTGGCATACCGCAATTGGGAACCCTGGGTTCCGGCAATCACTTCCTGGAGGTGGAGGTGGTGGATGAAATCTATGACCGGCATGCAGCTAAGGCTATGGGCATCGGTGATACGGGACAGGTGCTCGTCTTGATTCATACCGGCTCCCGGGGCTTCGGACACCAGGTCTGCGATGATTATGTAAGATTACTGGGTGAAGCAGTTAGAAAGTACGGTATCAGCCTGCCCGACCGCCAGCTTGCCTGTGCCCCGATAATCTCACCAGAGGGGCAGGATTACCTAGCAGCCATGGCGTGTGCTGCCAACTACGCCTGGACCAACCGACAGTGCATCACCCACTGGGCTAGAGAATCTTTCATCAGGGTCTTCGGTAAAAGCCAGCGTGAGCTGGGCCTGGAGCAAATCTACGATGTATGTCATAACATCGCTAAGATAGAAGAATACACCGTTGATGGTAAGAAACAGGCACTCTGTGTTCACCGCAAGGGAGCCACCAGAGCCTTCCCCGCAGGCCATCCTGAAATTCCTGATATCTACCGCAGTATAGGCCAGCCGGTTCTCATACCCGGGGATATGGGTCGCTGCTCCTATATTGCCCTGGGCACGGAGGTAGCTATGAAAGAATCCTTTGGTTCTACCTGTCATGGTGCCGGTCGGGTGCAAAGCCGGGCGGCGGCTAAACGCAATCTCAGGGGTGCTGATGTTGCTCAGGCACTGGCAGCCAGGGGAATTACGGTCAAAGCAAGCAACATGGGTTCACTGGCTGAAGAGGCTTCAGAAGCCTATAAGGATGTAACCGAGGTGGTTGATGTAACCCATAAGGCAGGCATCTCCCATAAGGTAGCCAGGACAACACCAATAGGCGTAATCAAAGGGTAGATATTACCCTTTGATTACCCTTGCCTTCCACTCCCCCAGGGTATAAAATAGTATAGGAGGGAAGAAGATGCCGATATATGAGTATTTCTGTTCAAACTGCAATAGCAGGTTCGAATTGCTCCGCAGTATAGGTTGTCTTAATGAAGATGCCTTCTGCCCTACATGCCACACCAGAGGAGAGAAGGTATTGTCCGCCTTTACCGCCTCCTCCAGAGACTCTGACGGAGTCTCCGTTCCTGTAGGGGGTTCCGACAGGTGTGCCGCCTGCTCTGCGACCAACTGCTCCACCTGCCTTTAAAGAATTTCCAGGCGAACCTATTATTAAAGAGAGGTATAAAATGCTGAAGGAGAGTGTAGGCAAGGTCTTAGAGGAGATAAGACCCTACCTTCAAGCCGATGGAGGGGATGTAGAGCTTGTAGACGTTGACGATGGGGTGGTGAAGGTAAAATTTCTGGGAGGGTGTGCAGGATGTCCCTTTAGGGCCTTAACCCTCCAAACGGGAATAGAAAGCCGCCTTAAGGAGAAACTCCCTGAGGTAAAGCAGGTTATCTCAGTATAGTCTTATGTATTTCAAAAATGCCATTGAAGCTGTGGGACACACCCCACTGGTGGAACTGGCTCAAGTAAGCCCTAATAAGAAGGTAAGGATACTGGCCAAGCTGGAAGGGCAGAACCTGGGGGGGAGTGCCAGTATTAAGGACCGGGTAGCCAAATACATGCTCGAAAGGGCCGAGCAAAGCCGGGAGCTAACCAGGGATAAAACCATCATCGAAGCCACCAGCGGCAATACCGGTATAGCCCTAGCCTGGCTGGGGCACAAGCTGGGCTACAAAGTTACTATTGTCATGCCCGATAATATGAGCCAGGAAAGGCAGCAGCTCCTGAGAATCTACGGTGCCGA
>DAOUMH010000030.1:0-4598 GCA_034411815.1 Dehalococcoidales bacterium
CTATATGATTGTTGTGGTGTTAGTGATGGGGCGGCAGCCGCTATTATCACTACACCTGAGATAGCCAAGAGATTGAGGAAGGACCCGATATTTGTCAAGGCACTACAGATTGCTGTTGGCCCTCGTGAGGGGAAGTATACTACCAAGTATGATTATACTCACATCGAGGCTACTGTTCATGCAGCAACCGCGGCTTATAAGGAGGCTGATATAAAGAACCCTCGTGAGGAGATAAGTATGGCTGAGGTGCATGACTGCTTCTCCATTACCGAGGCGGTTACTATGGAAGATCTCATGTTTAGCCCTAGGGGCAAGGTAAGGGATGATATCGAGTCTGGCTTCTTTGATCTGGATGGTAAATTGCCGGTACAGCCAGATGGTGGCTTGAAGTGCTTTGGTCATCCTATTGGTGCCAGCGGGCTACGGATGATATATGAAATGTATAAGCAGCTTCAGGGTAAGGCAGGTCCCCGGCAGGTAAAGAATCCCAAGCTAGGCCTGACCCATAACCTGGGTGGTACTCCTGATGGATGTGTTAACTTTGTGGGCATTGTAGGGCTAGAGGGGGCATAAAAGCAGAGAAAAATTCTTTTTTGAGTTCAGTATCTTCCTGAGATAGTGGGTGCTGTTAAGGCTTAAATTAGTTTGCCTACCGAGGAAAATGTAACTCTAGATTATGAACCTTGACTGTAAAGGTGAGCAGGGTTGGAATTTAGAGAGGTCGAATAGTAGGTCCTTGTGTAGTAGGCACGAGGACTTATTTTTTTAGCAGGTGAGGATATGTTTAGACAGAAGAAGGCACAAATTATTGACAGGCTACAGGAGGTTTTTTCTAGCTGTAGCGTTGGTATCTTAACTGACTATCGTGGGCTGTCAACCTCTGAGATAACTATTTTGCGGCGTAGGTTAAGGGAGTCCAAGATCAAGTATAGGGTGGTGAAGAATACTCTGGCCAAGTTTGCGGTAGAGAGGGCAGGGATGGGTACGTTGGCTGGCTCCTTTGATGGCCCGATAGCTGTTGCTTTTGGTTATGGTGACATAGCTGAGCCAGCTAAGGTTTTGGCTGACTACATTCGCACCGCAAAAACGAGCCTGAGTGTCAAGGGGGGGTTTTTAGGTGGTAGACTGCTTACCGAGAAAGAGGTGACGAGTCTTTCTGCATTACCGTCAAGAGAGGTGTTACTGTCCAAGGTTTTGGCTGGGATGCAAAGCCCCATTTCAGGTTTACTCACTTGCCTTACTACCCCCATAAGGGGGCTTATGGGAACATTACAAGCTAGAATTCAACAATTGGAGGGAGAATAGAATGCCAGATAAAGAGGTAGAAGTCGAGAAAGAGGTTGGTGGAGTAGAGCCAGTCGAGGGCGAGAAGCAGCCTGCTGCCAAACAGAAGGTAGCGAAAAAGCCTAAGGCGGTTGAGTCAGCAGGTGATAAACCGCAGGCTTCAGCTACGGCAGGGGTAGGTAAGAAGGCAGCAGCTATTGATGAGCTAATGGCTAGCATAAAGAATATGACCGTGCTGGAACTGGCGGAGTTAGTAAAGGCCTTGGAGACTGAGTTTGGTGTCAGTGCTGCTGCTCCCGTAGTGGCGACAGCGGCAGCTACAGCAGCACCAGCTGCAGCAGCCCCGGATGAAGAGAAGACTGAGTTTAATGTGATACTTAAGGATGTGGGGGCTAATAAGATTAATGTAATTAAAGCAGTGCGGGAGTTGACCACTCTGGGATTGAAGGAGTCCAAGGATTTGGTGGAGAGTGCTCCCAAGCCAGTGAAGGAAGGGGTTGGTAAGGAAGAGGCGGCTACTATGAAACAGAAACTGGAAGCCGCTGGTGCTACCGTTGAGATTACATAATACCTAGTTTGGCAGATTTCATGTGTGGAGGTTGGATATGCCTCTTCATGATTTGTGGATATTGATGGGTATGGGTGGTTTGTTCATCATTCTGGGACTAGTCGCGTTTGTCAGGGGCAGGAGTGAGGAGAATAGCTACTATGATTCCCTATCTGCCCGGGCAGACCTACGGGAGTTTTTGGAACGGCAGCCACGGCGTTCTCAGCCTGCGGCTTTAAGGGTAGGGGGTTGGATAGCTATTGCTATTGGTTTAGCTATGCTGGTTGTGGGTGGTGTCTTTTTGCTCTGGGCGTGAACTGTTTGGGGTTTAGCCGGTTTATCACTCCAGATAGTCTTTAAGTTTTCGGCTTCGGCTGGGGTGGCGCAGCTTGCGGAGTGCCTTGGCTTCAATTTGGCGGATTCGCTCCCTGGTTACATTGAATTCTCGACCTACTTCTTCCAGTGTTCGGCTGCGCCCGTCCTCAAGCCCGAACCTGAGTTGAAGTACTCTCTGCTCACGGAGAGTAAGGGTAGATAGCACCTCATCGATTTGTTCCTTGAGCAGTTGCTTGGAGGCGGTGTCGACCGGCGGCAGAGTGTTCTGGTCTTCTATAAGGTCACCCAGGTGGCTGTCCTCCTCCTCGCCGATAGGTAGCTCCAGGGATATCGGAAGCTGGGCTACCTTTACTATCTCTCGGGCTTTTTCTGGGGGTATTTCCATTCTCTCGCTGATTTCTTTAGAGGTGGGTTCTCGTCCGTATTCCTGGGTCAGGTGGCGGCTTACCCTCATTAGCTTGTTGATGGTGTCAATCATATGAACTGGTATGCGAATAGTGCGGGCTTGGTCGGCTATAGCTCGGGTAATAGCCTGGCGAATCCACCAGGTGGCGTAGGTGCTGAATTTGTAGCCTCTATGGTGGTCGAACTTCTCTACGGCTCGGATTAATCCGATATTTCCCTCCTGAATGAGGTCAAGGAGCGACATACCTCGTCCGACATGCTTTTTAGCCACACTGACTACCAGCCGCAGGTTGGCTTCGGTGAGATGCCGCTGTGCTTTTTCGGCGGCATGCTCGATATTCCTCAGGCAAGTTTCAAAGTGCCTTTCATAGTTTTGAATGGATTTAATGAATGTGGTATCTGTTGCCAGGTTCTCTAGGTCAGCTAAGGGGATGCTGTCTCCAATAGCATTGAGAACCTCGGTTGGCAATAGGCTGCTATTTAATGACAGCTGGATAAGAGCCTGCTCTGTTTCAGCTGTGGAATTGTCTGTCTGGTGGGCAATAGCCTGAGTTAGTTGCTGGTCTATCTCGCCATTGATGCTATCTCTGAGTTCGGTATCGAAGACGGCCTCTATAAAATTGTCTGTAGGCTTTAAGCCAAGCTGTTCCCGGATGAGATAGACGATGGTTGAAGCCTGGCACAGCTCTTTAAGCATGGTGAGTATTATTTCGGTTACTGAAGGGGGCTTTCCATTTATCCTCAGGTAGTCCTGCTTGATCTGTTTGACGCGTTTGCCCTCCTCCATCTTCTTGGCCAAGGTCTTTTCTTCATCAGCAGTAAGAAGGTGCACCTTACCAATTTCGTGGAGGTATATGCGAACCGGGTCGTCGGTTACGTCTTGCTCCTCTAGCTGTTCCAGCGGTCCTGCCAGTTCTAAATCTTCTGTGGCTTCAAACTCACTGTTATTTTCATCTGGAGGTATTTCCTCACCATTCTTATTCTGGGGTGGAAACTGTGTTGGGTTTTTGCTGTCTTCTAGGTTCACTCCTTATCTCCCGTGATAACGAACTTTCCGACTTTTTTGACTAAAGACCTGTCCTAGTTGGACGCTGGCTTCTATCCCTTGCTCCTCGAGCTTGGCTAACTCAGCGGTAGTGCCTCCTGTGTCTGCTTCTAATTTCAGAGCCTCCCCTTTCTTTGCCTCCAGATTCTGGAAGAATTTTTTGCGCAGGTTAAGAGCACAGTCAGTGTATTTCTGCTCTATTTGATTGGCGGGTATATTTTTATTGATTAGGGCGTCGAGGTGCTCCCAAATGGCAGGGTCAAGCCGGGTCTTGAGTGAAGACAAATCGCCAGCTTGCTGCCAGGTAATAAAGATTTCACGGTTTTCGCTATTTTCAAAGTACTCGGGTGAAAGCCCTTCGTCTTGAGCTTTAAGCTCCGGGTGCTGCAGTAGCAGGGTAAGGCAGTATTCTTCAAGGGGGCTGGATGGAATGAGCTTGGGTGGGCGTGCTCCTATCCCTGCTTTTATCTCTTTAGCTTTGTTGTAGGGTTTAATTTTGCTGAGGGCGGATTCTATGTTACGGTAGCTGGTTTCGGTAAGCTTTGCCAGTTTGTTCAGGTAGTGGTCACGGCGTATATCATTCTTCATTTTGGCGATGATTGGCAGCAGCCTGTCTGCAGCTAGAGACTTGTCTCTGGCTGTCGTCAGGTCAAGCTTAGAGGTAACCATATTAAAGGTGTAGTCAACTATGGGTAATGCCTCTTCCACCAGGTGCTGCCAGGTTTTGGCATCTTGTTTAATGACATCATCAGGGTCTTTCCCTTTAGGCAGGATAATTACCCTGACCTCGGCGTCAAGGGTGTTTTCGTAGTCTACACCCCGTAGCATGGCTTCCTCTCCGGCAGCATCGGCATCCAGAGCCAGGGCTATGTTTTTGGTTAGCTTCTTCAGAGAACTTATCTGCTTCTCAGTAACCGAGGTGCCCATAGAGGCAACCACGTTGTTGAAGCCGCTCTGGTGGGCGGTAATGACATCTATATA
>DAOUMH010000031.1:0-12373 GCA_034411815.1 Dehalococcoidales bacterium
TCGCTGAAGGCTTCAGACCGGGCGTAGCTAAACGCCTGAATATAGACTATGAAACTATAACCAAGATAAACCCTAAAATCATATATTGCTCCATCAGTGGGTACGGGCAGGATGGACCCTACCGCGATTTACCTGGTCATGATATCAATTACTCCTCTATGGGCGGAGCACTGAACCTAATTGGCGAGGCTGGCCGTCAACCAATCATCCCTTTTAACCTGATAGCCGACTACGGCGCCGGTAGTAAGGATGCAGCTATAGGTATCATCAGCGCTATTGTAGCCAGGGGTAAAACAGGCAAGGGCCAGCATATAGATATATCCCTGACCGCCAGCGTCACTGCGCTCCTCACCGAGGCAGTGCTGGATCCTTACTTCCAGAGCGGTATAATAATCAAACGGGGGGAACATTTCTTTAACGGAGCTTACCCCTACTATAGAGTTTATGAAACCAAGGACGGGAAGTTTATCAGCCTTGGCTGTCTAGAACCCTGGCTATGGGAAAACCTGTGCCGGGAGATAGGCCGGGATGATTTTATACCCTTCCACTGGCAAGCTGAGCGTCACCGGCGCAAGCCGGAAGGTGAAAAATGGCAGGAAATTTCATCCTACCTTACACAACTCTTCCTTACCAAGACCAGAGACGAGTGGTTTGAGCTCCTGACAAAAAAGGACATCCCCATAGGCAAGGTTTACTCCATAGATGAAGTCTTTACTGACCCCCAAGCGCTTCACCGTAAAATGGTCATAGAGGTCGAGCACCCTACCGAGGGTAAGATTAAGCAGGTAGGCATTGCCATTAAACTTTCGGATACGCCGGGCGAAGTCAGAAACCTAGCGCCGCTACCAGGTGAACACACCGAGGAGATACTAACCAACCTCGGATACAACAAACAGAGGATTAATGCATTGCGCCAAGAAGGGGCAATAAGCTAACAGTCCTGTAACAAGAGTAGAACCGGTTTATTGACACCAGAGATAGGATAAATTATAATAAGCTCGCCTCAACAACAGCTTCTGTATATTTTACTATGGAAGGAGAACCGGGAAAATGGATTTTAGGCTCACAGAAGAAGAACAAGCCCTGAGAAAAGAAATGTTCGATGTTTGTAAAGAGCTGGAAAAGAAGCGGCCTGAAGGCTGGACGGGTATATGGGAGACTTGGTTTAACGACGAGGAATACTGGGAATATAATTGCTACTGTGCCAAGGAGTTTGCCAAGAAGGGCTGGCTTTCCATTGACTGGCCCGTTGAGTACGGCGGCAAGGGACATTCCAAACTGAGTAAAGTCTTCCTGGCTGAAGCTGTGGGGTATTATAAGCTACCAGGGGTGGATGTATTCGGCGTCAATATGACCGCTCCCACCCTCCTCATGTTTGGCACCGATGAACAAAAGAAGAAGTTCCTCCCCCTGATTGCTGCGGGAGAGGTTAGCTGGGGTGAGCTGTGGAGCGAGCCCAATGCCGGCTCAGACCTGGCTAATGTTTCCACCTCCGGAGTAAAAAAGGGTGATGTATATGTAGTGAACGGCCAGAAGACCTGGAGCTCAGCCTGTCATAGGGCCGACTGGTCCTTCATGCTGTTTAAAACAGACCCCAACGCCCAACCCAAACACCGCGGTCTGTCATTCATACTGGTGGATATGAAAAGCCCGGGGATTACCGTGGCACCCCTCTACTTCATGAACGGAGAGCGCGCCTTCAACGAGGTCTTCCTCGATGACGTACAGGTTCCGGTCAAGAATCTACTCGGTGAAGAGAACAAGGGATGGGGTGTTACCCGCGGCTTGATGAATGCCGAAAGGTCGGGAGCCGGTAATGTAGCAATAGCAGAACGAGACTTTGAAGACCTGGTGAAGTTCTGCCGCAATACCAAAAGGAATAACCAGCCATTATCAAAGGACCCTGTCATCCGCAACAGGCTCGCCGAGCTCTCCTGTGAAATAGCGGCAAACAAGGCCCTAACCTACCGAGTAGCCTGGGCTCAGGACAAAGGCTTGATGGGCCCGGTTGAGGCCAGTGCCATCAGGGTATTTGGCAGCGAGGTCACAATACGCCTGACCTACCTGGCAAGCAATATCCTGGGTACCTACGGTCAGGTCAAGAGCTCTAAATGGGCACCCCTTGAAGGATACTACGAGGACAGGTATCAGTCATGCTTTGCTGAAGCCATTGCTGCCGGAACCCTGGAGATACAGAAAAACATCATCGCCTGGGAAGGATTAGGTCTGCCCAGAATGAGGTAGAAACCCGCCCCGGACTGGGGGGTTTCACTTTAACCCGAGTAAGTCTATGGGAATTACCGAAAAAAGGAGTTTGACATGGAGATAGAGTTCACTGAAGACCAGAAGATGCTGCGTACCACAGCAAACGATTTTCTGGCTGCCGAGTGTCCCAAGGAAAAAGTAAGAGAGTTGGACGAGAATGAGCTAGGATATTCCCCCGAGCTCTGGAAGAAGATAGCTGCCCTGGGATGGTTAGGTTTGGTTATGCCTGAGGCCTACGATGGTATGGAAGCAAGCTTCCAAGACCTGACTATTATCTTGGAGCAGACAGGAAAGAACATCTTCCCCGGGCCCTTCATATGCACCATGATTGAAGGCTGCCTCCCCATACTTGATGCCGGGAGCGAAGAGCAGAAGAAAGAGTTCCTGCCCAAAATAGCCAGCGGGGAGTCTATCTTCACCATGGCTCTCCTTGAAGATGAGGGCGTATATGACACCTACGGGATTACCACCAAAGCTACAGCCAAGGGAGACAGCTTCGTAATCAACGGCACAAAGCTCTTCGTAGAGATGGCTCATATAGCCAACTACCTGCTCTGTGTCACCAGGACCAAGGAGGGAACCTCATCCGAGGACGGGATCACCCTTTTTATAGTCGATGCAAAAGCTCCCGGAATACACTGCGAGGCAATGCCCACTCTGGGTATGGACAAGCTATGCGAGGTGCGCTTTGAGAATGTAACCGTACCCAAGAAAAACATGCTAGGGGAACTGAACAAAGGCTGGCCTATTGTAGAGAAGATTATAAGAAGAGGGGCTATCGCCAAAAGCGCTGAATCGGTTGGCGGCATGCAGGCGTGCCTCGATATGACGGTGAGCTATACTAAAGAGAGGGTGCAATACGATAGGCCTCTCGGCGCCTTCCAGGCACTCCAGCACAGGATGGCTGATATGTATTCCGCTATTGAGACCAGCAAGAACCTGCTCTACAGGGTAGCCTGGTTGGAATCAGAGGGCACTCCCTGCACTAGAGAGGCCTCCGAGGCTAAGGCATACATTAACGAGACTAGTAAGCTGGTCACCCAAGAGGCAATTCAGCTACATGGAGCTATAGGAACTACCAACGAACACGATGTAGGTCTTTACTACCGGAGAGCCAAAGAGGCAAGTCTTGCCTTCGGTGACACCGACTACCACCGCGGGATTGTAGCTGACCAGCTAGACCTATTATAGTTAAGTTTCAACCCTCATGGCTTCCAGCCTGGCTACTACATCATCTATAGTTTGCTCGGCTGTAGAAGCTCCAGCGGTTATACCGATGGAATGCTCCCCCTGAAGCCAAGAGGGTTGAATTTCATCCGCCGTCTCAACCAAGTATGTTCTGGTAACAGTAGAACATAGCTCGGTAAGGCGAGCAGTGTTAGAGCTGGCATGACTGCCAATAACAAGCATCAAGTCCACTTTATTAGCCAGTTTAAGCGCCTCGGCCTGCCGCTCCCTGATGTCATAACAGATAGTATCAATAATACGCAGCTCAGAGCCTTTAGCCAAGGTGGAATCGATAAGCCTCTTCACAAACTCGGTAAAACGAGCCGGTATCTGAGTCGTCTGTGACAAAACACCTAAACGGCGAGGCAAACGGTCAAAGGTGGCAACAAACTTCTCGTCCAGCGTAGCTATACCCTCACCCCCAGCCCAACCGAGAATACCCTTGACCTCAGAGTGGTCAGTATCACCATATATGACAACAAAAAAGCCAGAGTCAGCCAATCTCCGAGCTGCCAGCTGTGCCCGGTGAACAAAGGGACAGGTAGTATCAATTATGTCAATATGCCGGGCTCGAATCTCCTCCTCTAGTTGAGGGCTTACGCCGTGAGCACTAATAACCACAGCATTACCCTGTATATCATCCACATCCTTGGCCACCCTGATGCCAATCCCGCTCAGCCTCTGCAGAACCTGTTGGTTATGCACCACAGCCCCCAGTGTCTCCACCCCACCCCACTCACAGGCAACCTTCTCCAGAATATCAATGGCCCGCCTGACCCCGAAGCAAAATCCTATTCCAGCAGCCCTATCAATTCTCAACGCCATCTGATTTCTCCCTCGTATAACTCCCCCAATATTGCTGAGGGAGGAGTTCGGCTACACGCCCCATCATATAATCAGCAAGCCTGGTAAGCTCTACCTTGGTGACCGGACTACTACCAGCCGATGGCAGATAGAAAGGACAACCAACATTAACTATTACCCGGGGACGACGCAGCCACCAAGCTACACCCTTAATCCTCTCCGTACCGGTAATGCCCACCGGAATAACAGGCACACCACTGCGCAGGGCTATCAGTGCCGAGCCGGCGAAAGCGGGCTGCAATTGGGCGTTTTTGCTCCTCCTCCCCTCGGGAAACATAACCAGAGCCAGACCATCAGCCAAAACTCGTCCTGCCTGGCTCAATGCCTTCCTGTCCCGCCCCCCACGGCGCACCGGAAATGCCCCTAGACTACGTATAAAGTAGCCTTGGAACCGGGGATGAAACAACTCCTCCTTCGCCATAAATACCACCCGCCGCCCCAGGCCGGCACCAAGTAAGGGCGGGTCAAACACACTGAGGTGATTGGCCACCACCAGTATCGCCCCTTGGTCAGGGACATTCTCCCTACCCCTAACCTGCCAGCGAATCAGGAGAAACAGCAACAGCCTAACTATGAACCTACCAATAGAATAGAACCAAGACACTACCCTACCCTACGAAAGAGAAAAACCAGCGAAAACCAAATTATAGTCCATAGTTAAGGACAAAGGCAAACTCACAACAACCACAGCCCCTTGATTTAACCTGCCTTTTGTCCCATAATAACCGAGGGGAAGATATGAAAAGGCTAAGTATCGGCAAAATAAGAGGCCTACAAGAGATTGCAAACCCAGATGGCATCTTTACGATATGCGCTATGGACCACCGTAACTCCCTACGCAGAATGATACATGAAGAGAACCCGGAAGATGTCAACTACGAAGAAGTAGTCGAGCACAAAATAGAGCTATGCTCCAGCCTAGCTGAATATGCCAGTGCCGTGCTGCTTGACCCTATATTTGGTGCTGCCCAATGCATCAGCAACGGCGTCCTGCCAAAGGATACCGGCCTCCTGGTTAGCATAGAGGCCTCCAGCTACAGCGGTGGAAAGGAGCACCGCCTGACCGAGCTACTTGATGACTGGAATGTGGAGAAGATTAAGCGCATGGGTGCCTCAGCGGTAAAGATTCTGGTCTACTACCGCCCAGATTTGAAACAGCTGGCAAGCAAGCAGCTAGACACGGTTAATATGGTAGCCAAGGAGTGTATAAAATATGACATCCCCTTCTTGGTGGAACCAAAGAGCTACCCCATAGGGAGTGAAATTGCCAACCCCCGGGAGTTCGCTGCCTTGAAAGAGCAGCTAGTAATTAAGACTGCCCAGGATATCACCACCCAACCAATAGATGTTCTCAAGGCTGAGTTCCCCGCCGAGCTAACCTATAACAAGGATAAAAACAAATTAACCGAGCTCTGTCATCAGCTAGACAGGGCATCCCAGGTTCCGTGGGTCATTCTCAGCGCCGGTGTAGATTTCAAATCCTTCTGCCAGCAGGTAGAAATCGCCTGCCAGGCCGGGGCGTCCGGCTTCCTCGGCGGTCGTGCTATCTGGCAAGAGGCAATGTATATTGATGACACCCAAGAAAGGGTCAAATACCTGACAACGGTGGGGATAGACAGGTTGAAAGAACTGACCGAGATAGCCAGCAAATATGCTGTACCCTGGTACAAGAAACTCGGGGCAGACGCTCACGAACTGGCTCACACATCGGAGAGATGGTACCGGGAATTTTAAACTTCGGGGAGATACTATGATTGCCACTATTACTCTTAACCCCTCGCTAGATGAAGACATTATGGTGGATGGATTGGTAGTGGAAGAGACTAACCGATGGGTCAGACTGCGCCGCTATGCCGGAGGCAAAGGCATAGATGTATCAAGGGCTATTCAGGAGATGGATGGCATAACCATAGCCTACGGTTTCATAGGCGGCCCCCAGGGTAGAGTCGTGGAGATACTGCTCGATGAAGAAGGGGTGCAATTCAGCTTCACCCCCATTCAGCAGGAGACACGGGCTAACTTTATCATTACCGACACCAAAACCTCGCAGCAAACGAGAATTGTTGCCCCGGGGCCACGTATTTCAAAAAGAGAGCTGGAGAGGTTCGCCCAAAAGTCGAGGCACATGCGCCCCAAACCAAACCTAATAGTTGCCGCCGGCAGTGTACCGCCCGGGGTGCCAGCCAGTATCTACTATGACATCATCTCAGAAGCCAAGGGCTTCGGGGTAAGAACTGCTCTGGACTCTGCCGGTCAGTGGCTAGAGAACGGCATAAAAGCCAAGCCCTACTTCATCAAGCCTAATGTCCACGAGGCTGAGACACTGCTAGGGAGGGAGCTCCCCACTGAAAAGGCAATCATCGAAGCAGCCCTGGAACTGGTGGATAAGGGGATTGAGGTGGTGGTCATATCCAGAGGTAAAGATGGCATCATTGCTGCCACTAAGAATCGTATCGTTAAAGCCGCCTCGCCACCGGTAAAGGTGCGAAGCAGTGTTGGAGCAGGCGATTGCTGTGTCGCTGGATTAGCCCTAAACCTAGCCTACGGAAAGCCACTGATAGAAGCCTGCCGGCTGGGGGCAGCTATGGGCGCAGCCACAGTGTTAACCCCCGGCACCGAACTGTGTCACAGAGCCGATGTAGAAAAACTACTGCCACAAATCAAGGTTCAGGAAAAATCAACCAAGTCATGGGCTAAAGCTCCCTTTACCGAGTAATCCCTTTTGCGCCTAGCCTACAAAAAGACTCCCGATTTGAAAGATAAGGGTGGCCACAATCCAGGCAACTGCCGTCGTGTAAAGGGCAGCAAACCCGGCCCATTTCCATGAGTTGGCCTCACTCCGAATGACACTGATGCTAGCGACACATGGTACATAAAGCAAACAGAAGACCATAAAGGCAAAGGCAATAAGCGGCGTCCAGCCGAGCTGGGTAGCCAGAGCCCCACCTAAAACGCCCTCCTCAACAGCAAATATAGCCCCCATAGTGCCTACCACTACCTCTTTAGCCAGAAAACCAAAGATAAGGCTGACCGCAGCCTGCCATTGACCAAAACCACAGGGGGCAAAGATGGGGGCAATAAAGCTGCCGATTTGACCCATCCAGCTCTCAGCACTGGCATACTCCACCCCCCAAGGCAAACTACTCAAAAGCCAGACCAAGACCACCACACCGAGAATAACGGTTCCTGCCTTGACTAAGAACAGCCTTCCCCGCTCCCACATATGCAGCAACACACCGGTTACGGTAGGCAACCGATAGGGTGGCAACTCCATAACAAAATGGCCGCTGGGCCCCCTGAGAATACTCTTACGGAATATCAAAGCCATTATGATGGCGACAACTACTCCGATAACATACATAGAGAAGACCACCAGCCCCTGGTTAGCGGTGAAGAAGGCACCAGCCAGAAGCACAAATATGGGGAGCCTGGCACCACAGGACATAAAAGGATTAACCAGCATAGTAGTTAGCCTATCCCTGGGATTCTCTATAGTGCGGCAGGCCATAATCCCCGGGATATTACAACCAAAGCCTAAAATCATCGGGATGAAGGAACGGCCATGAAGCCCGATTTTGTGCATTACCCGATCCATGACAAAGGCAGCCCGAGCCATGTAGCCACAGTCCTCCAGAACGGCAATAGCAATAAACAACAGAAATATCGGCGGAATAAAGACAAGCACCGAGCCGACACCGCCAATTACGCCATCAGCCAGGAGCGAACCCAGCCAGCTCGGGGAAATGCCCGAAGCAAATCCACCCAGCCAGCCAAAAAGCTCCTCAATCCAACCCATAAGCGGCGCCGACAGGGTGAAGACAAACTGAAACGCCCCATACATCAGAGCCAGAAATATAGGAATCCCCAGCCACCGGTTGACAACTACCCTATCAATCCTGTCAGAAACAGAAGGCTTCTCAACAGCAGGCTTCTTGAAGGTCTCCTTCAGTAAGCCGCTGATGAAACCATACCTTCCTCCAGCGATAGCCATTTCGGCATCATCACCAAGGACTCCCCTGAGATGGGCAATACTCTTATCCTTAACCCGCAGAATCTCTTCCCTGCTCATCACACGCCCCCTATCCGCTGCAATACTTCCTCATCCCCCTCAAGAAGCTTTATTGCCAGCCACCTCGGGGGAAACAGATGCGAAAGCTCCTCTTCACAAGAAACAAGGGCTTCCAACTCACCTATATGCTCCTCCAGCTCACTTCCATAGTAAAGCTTAACATTACCCCTAACAGCTTTCCCCTCAAATACATTAACTATTTCCTCACGTAACTCCTTATCGCCTTCCTTACGAGTGGCTACCATAGATACTACAGGTGCTCCCAAAAGCTCAGAGAGCCGGGCAACATCAATCTGGTAACCACGGGATTTAGCCAAGTCAGCCATATTCAGGACAACCACCAAATTGGCTTCCAGCTCAATAAGCTGAACGGTAAGGTAAAGGTTCCGCTCCAGATTTGAAGCATCTACGATATCCACCACCACATCTGGCTTCTCATCAATGATGAAGTTCCGAGCGACAACCTCGTCAGGGGAATAGGCGGTAAGACTGTAGACGCCGGGTAGATCAACTACCCTGAAGTTATACCCCCGGTAGCTACAGTTTCCCTCCTTCTTCTCTATGGTAACCCCGGGCCAGTTCCCGACATGCTGGCGAGCCCCGGTCAGGTTATTGAAAACCGTAGTCTTCCCCGAATTGGGGTTTCCTGCCAGAGCGATAGTTATTTTTTGGGCCATTTTTATACCTCAACCAATATTCTCTGTGCCATACCGTAACCTAGAACCAGTCTCGACCCCCTGATTTCTATAATGACAGGTCCCGGCACCTGGCGATTGATAACCCTCAGAGTCGTTCCCGGAACCAAGCCCATATCGGCAAGCCGCCTAGTTAGCCCCCAGCCAGCCCTCACGCCAACTACAGTAACCACCTCACCAAGGCTGACCATGGCTAAGGGTATATGCTGTCTCACCATTAAACCACCTCAATATATACGTTGGCTGCCTCTTCCCTACGCAGCGAGAGGTGGTAACCCTTAATCCTGACCTCAATAGGGTCTCCCAAGGGAGCCACCCTTTCCACCTCAATCTCAGTCCGAGGAACCACTCCCATATCTAAAAGACGGCGGTGAATCTGCCCGCTGCCTTCTACTCTGCTTATTGTGCCTCTCTGCCCCAGCTTCAGACTACTCAAAGGTTTAACTACCACACCTTTCACTTCCTTCCATTTCTAAATGCAACCGCTCCCTCTTCGTAATAACCGCCTAAAAAACTACTTCCTGCCCCGGCGACACTCAGAGCAATAGCCTGTCATACGAACCTCAATATCAGTAACCTCAAAATCATTCTGCTGAGCTACTTCCTTCTTCATCCTCCGGCTCAACGGGCAATTAAACTCCACGACCTTGCCACAACCAAGGCATACCAAATGCTGATGCTCAACAGACGGCTTCACCTCATAGTAATGGCGAGACTCATCAAAATGAAGCTCCTCCACCAAACCCAGTTTCTTGAACATCCGCAGTGCCCGATAAACAGTGGACAGACTAAGACGAGGCAGTTTCTCCCGAGCCTGCCGGTAGATTTCATCAGCATCAAGGTGCCCCTGACGAATAATATCCAGGATCAAAGCCCGCTGATTGGTAGCCCTAACCCCGGGAGCACCTAGCGCCCTCTGGGTATCCTTTAATAAATCAGTCTTATTATTCATAATCCTTGTTGCCAATGCTTCGCATTGGCAACTAATATAATCTACGAACTCCCCTACTGTCAACCCCACCCTGGGGCGTTTAAGAGAAACCAGGAACACTTAAAAGGGTATAGCTCCCATTTACCAGCTATTCTCCTGCTCTTTGGGCAGGTAGAATCAAGCAGGAGCCTCAGGGGCCCAATCGCCTTTTTATCTCAACAACAGCCTCTTCGGCAGCCAGCACACCCTTAAGGAAGCACTCCTGGCTACGATGGAAATCGAAAAAGCCGATGGATGACACCTGCGGCTCAATCAATACATCAGCACCACTGAGGCTGGCCCTCAGCGCCTGATAGCCAGCGATGTGAACCGTCTGCATTATTATACTGAAAATATTGGGCTCTTTGTGCTCTAGCTGCCCCTCATTCACCCGATGAACCTTATCCTGTATGTCAGACCTCACGTTCACCGCTATTATAAAGTCCGCCCCCATCTCCCTAAGAACGCTCACCGGCACCGGGTTCACCAGAGAGCCATCAACCAGATATCTACCCTCCCATTTTGCCACAGCAAGCAATACCGGAATAGAGCTACTGGCCCTTATACCCTCCCGCACCAGGCCCCGTTTAATCACCACCTCTTCGCCACTGTCTACATCGGTAGCCACACAGGCAAAGGGTATCCCCAAATCCCTAAACTCCACATCACCGATGATTGACTTAAACGCACCCTCAATCTTCCGCCCCATAATCAAGCCCGTCTTAGATAATGTCGGCTCTACAAAAAGGGCAAGCCGCTTGGCCCCCCAGGTTCCTGCCAAGCCTTCCATCTCATCAACACCCCTCCCCTGAGCATAGAGGGCACCAACTAAAGCCCCCATACTGGTGCCGGCAATAATATCGATAGGTATACCCTCTCTTTCCAAGACTGCCAACACCCCGATATGAGCCAGACCTCGAGCGGCACCACTGCTAAGAGCCAGCCCAACCCTTTTCCCCGATGACTTACCCCTCCCCCTTATTCCCACAGCTCCTCAATATCCTTCTCTGCCCGTTTTCTAATCTCAGCCTCCCCGGTGGAGACAAGGTTTTTGTAGGACTCGGCCGAGCCATACTCCCGCGTCCTGACTACCACCGGCATTGGCACAGCGTGACCAAAGATAAGCGCCTGCTGCCTGGACTCAAGCCTGGATAATACCGACTTAAGCTCACTCTTGCCCGAGACTCCAGCCAGCACACTATCAATATCACGGTCGTTGTCTAACAGGCAGGTTATCTTGGTCCCGATCTGGGACATAACCTCTTCATCAATGCCACTGGGCCGCTGGTCAATTACCAGCAGGGTAACATTATACTTACGCATCTCACGGGCAATGGTACCAAAGATGGTCTGAGAAGCCACCTCCGGGTTAAGAAACTTATGTGCCTCCTCAATAGTTATCACCAGCGGAGCGGGCCGGGCTGCATCCTCGCCCATCGCCTTCTCCATCCTCTCCTGATACTGAACATATATACGGCGGGTAAGCAAATTAGCCACCAGAACATAAGCAGTAACATCTTTATATCTACCGAACTCCAGGACGACATTCATACCCCGGTCAAGATATTCTAATATGCGCCTTACCGTGTTGTCAGGTGTATGGGGTTCCAGAAAGGGAAGCCGCTTGATGGTTGCCAGCCCCCGCTGCAGGTTACTAAGGGTACCTTCATGTATGTTCAGACCTTCCGGTAATGCCTCGGTATCCCTCAGATCCAGCGTCCGTTGTATCCAGTCCTTACCAAACTTCCTAGACAGCTGGTACACAGCTTCAACGGCAAGCTCGGTGAGATTCAAGATCTGACGGAGTAGCACTATATCCCCCGGCTCTATCTCATCATAGCCTATCCTGACCACAAAATCGGTGCTAACCTTTCGGCGTCTGGCATTTTCCTCGTCAAGGGTGCATACCGCTACCTTTGACGGGAAGAGCTGCTTCAGTGCTTTAACTGACCGCCCCTCTTCACTGGTGCCCGCCCAGCCATACTCGCTCTGCATGTCAAAGATGAGGTTTACGGCAGCACTCTTCTGAAGCATACCGATGAGCAGAATCCTGGTGAGGAAGGTTTTTCCAGTGCCGGTCTTACCGAAGATACCATTGGACCGCTTGACCAGTTCCTCCAGATTAAGACAAATCTTGGTCTCCATATCCAGCGGCGTGCCGATATAGAACCGCCTCTCGTCCTCACTGCCGAAGACCAGCTCTACATCCGACTGCGATGCCAGATTTACTACCGAGAAGTGGCTGGGCACCGTCTTAACCGGTTGAGGCCCCTCAAGCAAGCT
>DAOUMH010000032.1:0-10208 GCA_034411815.1 Dehalococcoidales bacterium
TCAAGAAGGTTTTGTCTATTCTGGGCAGTATTCTCGCTACCGCCAGAGGAAACACGGCGTCTCCTCCAAAGACATTCAGGCTCATCGTATGGTCGTCTTTGCCCAGAACCATGATCAAGTGGGCAACCGTATGAACAGTGAACGCCTGAGTCAACTAATCCCATTCGAGGCGCTTAAGCTAGCAGCTGGTATTGTTCTGCTCTCACCCTTCATCCCCCTTCTCTTCATGGGCGAGGAATACGGGGAAACAGCTCCTTTCCCCTACTTCATCAGTCACTCCGAACCCGACCTAATAGAGGCGGTTCGTAAAGGACGGCGGAATGAATTTGCTACCTTCCAGTGGCAAGGCGAGCTACCCGACCCCCAAAACGAAGCTACTTACTCCCGAGCCAAGCTCCATAACAACCTAAGCCATGAGAAGCAACACCGCATCCTGCTTGAGTTCTATAAACAACTGATTCAACTTCGCAAAGCGACCCCGGCTCTAGCCTACCTTAGTAAGGACAGCATGGACATACGAAGCATTGAGGAGCATAATCTACTACTCCTCCATCGGTGGGGTGGAGATAGTGAGGTCATGGTATTATTTAACCTAGACAGCAAACAAACATCGGTTACCCTGCCTTTCCCAACAGGTCACTGGCAAAAACGGTTGGACTCAGCAGGTCAGCGTTGGCAGGGAAAGAGAAATACCGAGCCTGAACGGCTTATCTCAAAGGGAGAGGCCACCGTTACTCTCAGCCCGTGGTCACTAGCCCTATTTATCAAGGAGACTTAGATGGAACGTTATATCTGTGTTCATGGTCATTTCTATCAGCCACCACGGGAGAATGCGTGGCTGGAGGATATCGAGATGCAGGACTCTGCCTATCCCTATCATGACTGGAACGAAAGGGTCACCGCCGAATGCTACGCCCCCAATACCGCCTCACGCATTCTTGACAGCGATGGATACATCACCCTTATAGTCAATAATTACACCAAAATGAGTTTTGACTTCGGGCCAACCCTGCTCGCCTGGATGGAAGAGAAGCTGCCTGATACCTATCAGGCTATCCTGGTAGCCGACCAAGAAACCCAGCAAACCTTCTCCGGACACGGCTCAGCACTGGCCCAAGCCTATAACCACATAATCATGCCCTTGGCCAACCGCTCGGACAAATTCACCCAAGTACTCTGGGGAATTCGTGACTTCGAGCACCGCTTTGGTCGGAAACCTGAAGGGATGTGGCTCCCGGAAACTGCCGCAGACATTGAGACCCTAGATATCCTCGCGGAACTAGGCGTCAAGTTCACCATTCTTGCCCCTCATCAGGCAAAAAGGGTACGCCAAACCGGCACTGATGCCTGGAATGACGTCAGCAACGCTACCATTGACACTACGATGGCTTATGAGATTAAGCTACCGTCAAATCGGAAAATGAATCTCTTTTTTTATAATGGCCCTATCGCCCGGAACGTTGCCTTTGAGAACCTCCTCAAGAACGGCGACGATTTTGCTCACTGCCTTGCCAACGCCTTCTCTAAGGAGAGTACCCGACCTCAGCTTGTACATATTGCCACCGATGGAGAGACATACGGTCACCACCACCGCTTCGGGGACATGGCGCTGGCCTTTGCCCTCCACAATACTGAGGTCAATGATTCAGTTCAAATCACCAATTACGGTGAATATCTGGAAAAGCATCCGCCCACCCACGAGGTCGAAATCATTGAGAATACCTCCTGGAGTTGCACACATGGGATTGAACGGTGGCGGAGCGACTGTGGATGCAATGCCGGCACGAACCCTAAATGGAATCAAGCCTGGCGCACACCCCTGCATCAGGCCATGGACTGGCTCCGCGACACTCTCATCCCCAAGTATGAGGAGAATGCCCGGCAATTCCTAAAAGACCCGTGGGCCGTCCGCGACGACTACATCAAGGTAATCCTTGACCGTTCGCCAGAGAATGTCCTGAGGTTTCTAGAGCGGCACCGCACCCGCGAGTTAAATGAATCGGAAACGATAACTGTGCTCAAGCTGCTAGAACTCCAGCGGCATGCCATGCTTATGTACACCAGCTGCGGCTGGTTTTTTGACGAACTATCCGGCATTGAAACAGTACAGGTTATTCAGTATGCAGGGCGAGCCGTTCAGCTGGCACAGGAACTATTTGGGGATGATATTGAGCACAATTTCCTGGAACATCTCGAGCTGGCCAAGAGCAACGTCCCAGAGCACAGCGACGGTCGCCGTATTTACGACAAATTCGTGAGACCGGCTACGGTAGACCTGACCAAGGTCACTGCCCACTTTGCCGTGAGTTCCTTATTTGAAGAGTATGGAAAGCAGGCTAAAATTTACTGTTACAACATTGACCTTGGGGACTATCAGAGTGCCATTGCTGGTAAGCCAAAGCTAGCAGCAGGAAAGGTCAAGGTTACATCTGCTATAACCAGGGAATCGTCTATCTTAAGCTTCGGCGTTCTACATTTTGGCGACCACAATGTAAATGCCGGGGTCCGTGAGTACCAGGGAGAAGAGTTTTACCAAGCGATGCTGCAGGAGCTGACCCAGACCTTCTCTACAGCCGACTTCCCTGAGGTCATCCGCCTCTTGGACAAACACTTCGGAACCTCAACGTACTCCATTAAGGACCTCTTCCTAGATGAACAACGAAAGGTCCTAGATAATATCTTGGAGTCGGCTCTATCTGAAATTGAAGCTGCCTATTATCAAGTATATGAACACTACTACCCACCGATGCGCTTCCTTTCAGAGTTGGGCAACCCAATCCCGAGGAGCTTTCGGTCAGCCGCCGAGTTTATCCTGAACTGTAACCTGCGCCAAGCCATCAGCGGCGATAGCCCGGACTCGGAGCGAATCAGCAACATTTTAGATGAGACGCGGACGTGGAAAGTGGGGCTTGACACCGAGGGGTTGAGTTACCTCATGCAACAGACGCTGGAAAGGATGATGTCAAGGGTAGCCACCGCTCCCGATGATATCACCCTTCTTAAAGAACTGCTCGCCGCGGCTGATATGTTGCACATTTTGCCATTCCCGGTAGACCTGTGGAAAGTCCAGAATCTCTACCACGAGATGCTCAGAACTACTTACCGTGAATTTCAAACGAGGGCACAGCAGGGAGACAAAACGGCTCAAGAGTGGCTCAGCCAATTTGTCCCGTTGGGTCAACAACTATCCATACGAGTCGGATAAATGCCAGACCTAAGAATACCCATCGCTACCTACAGATTTCAGTTTAATAGGCGGTTCCGCTTTGAAGATGCCTGCAATCTGGTTTCTTACCTGCAACAGTTGGGTATCTCCGACCTCTATACATCGCCTATCTTGAAAGCACGCAAGGGAAGTTCACACGGCTATGATGTAACTGATCCGACACGCCTGAATTCAGAGCTAGGCAAAGAGACAGATTTTGATGCTCTGGTGCAGGAAATCAAGAACCGCAAGATGGGGCTATTTCTTGACATTGTCCCAAACCACATGGCAGCCAGCTCCGAAAATCCATGGTGGATGGACGTTCTGGAGAACGGCCCGTGCTCACCCTATGCCGACTTCTTTGATATAGACTGGGGAGCCCTGGAAAACAGGGCCCTACTACCCATCCTTACCCACCCCCACGAGGATACGCTCAAGAATCAAGAGATAACCTTAACCTTAGAGAACGCCGGCCTATTTATCAAATATAACGGCTACAGACTTCCTCTAGACGTTAAGTCCTACCGCTCGATTATAGCCCTTTGCCTAGACGCTCTGGGAAAGGTCCCCGGCTCCAGCCATGCCGATTTTGAGAAACTACACCAGATTACAGAGGTTGCGGAACACTTACCGCCTGTCAGCAAACTGAACCCTAAAGAAGCTAACAGACAGTATGGTGATAGACAAGCAGTTAAGAAAACTTTCCTGCGTATTCTCCGAGCCTCACCCAAGGCAAAGGCGGTCTTATTGCAGAACATTGCCCTCTTCAATGGCAAAAAGGGAGAGCCGACGAGTTTCGAGTTAATGCACAAGCTACTGGAACAGCAAATATTTCGGCTTGCCTATTGGAAGACGGCACTTGAACACCTGAATTATCGGCGCTTCTTTGACATCAGTGATTTGATTGGAATCCGCGCTGAGGAATCACAGGCATTTGAAGCCACCCACTCCCTTGTTCTCAAGTTGGTCCGAGAGGGCAAGGCCTCCGGTTTAAGAGTTGACCACATTGATGGACTCAACGACCCTCTGCAATACCTTTCCCGACTACAACAATATATTGTCCCGGAATCAGAAGAAGCAAGCATACCCTACCCCTTCTATGTTGTTGTTGAGAAGATTCTAACTTCCAACGAGGCTTTGCCACCAGAATGGCCCGTCTTCGGCACTACAGGATATGACTTTGCTAAGATGGCAAATGCCCTGTTCATAGATAGCAGCCAGGCGCAGACACTGGATAAAATCTATTCCTGCTTTACAGGTTCACAAGCCAATCTTGATAACGTTACCTACGAGAAAAAGAAGCAGGTGACGAAGGAATTGTTCCCTGGCGAAGTGCGCACGCTGGGGCAGCATCTCACCAACCTAACTCACCGAGATAGCCCTACCACCAACCTATCGCCCAAAGAGCTGACCAAGGCCCTTATTGAAGTAACAGCCTGCTTGCCCATCTACCGGACCTACATAAGAAGCCTAGAAGTGTCTTCCCAAGATGAAGCCTACCTAGGACATGCGATAAGGGAAGCTCAACGGCGAAACCCGGATATGGACATCTCCGCCCTCGATTTTCTGAAGGGTATACTCACCCTTGATTTCCCCCCCCAGCTTACCACCGAGCAAAAAATGGCACGGCTCGACTTCGTTTTACGATGGCAACAGCTAACTGGTGCCATAATGGCCAAAGGATTCGAGGATACAACCCTCTACTGCTATAACCGCTTGGTCTCTCTCAACGACGTGGGCAGTGAACCCGATTCATCAGGCTTATCGGTTGATGACTTCCACCACTGGATTACAACACGACAGAAGCGCTGGCCCTGTGCCCTAAACGCTACCTCAACACACGACACAAAGCGGAGCGAGGATGTCAGAGCCAGAATCAATGTTCTCTCCGAGATTCCTGAAGAATGGGAGAACCACCTAATCCGATGGAAGCAGTTAAACGCACCCAAAAAACAACTGGCGAACGGCCTGCCTGTACCTGAACCCAACACAGAGATATTACTCTACCAAACACTTATCGGTGCCTGGCCTCTATATGATAGAGAAGTACCCGAGTTCAAACTGCGTCTGAAGGTATATATGGTAAAGGCAGTGAGAGAAGCAAAGGTATTCACCAACTGGCTCTCACCTAACTCAGACTACGAGAGTGCCCTCACCACATTTCTGGAGTCCATTCTGGATAGCACCGAGGAGAATGCCTTCTTAGAAGACTTCTTGCCATTTGAGAAACAAATAGCATACTATGGAGCCCTAAACTCGCTAGCACAAGTCTTGCTTAAGGTTACCTCTCCCGGGATACCGGACTTCTATCAGGGAACGGAACTGTGGGACTTCAGCCTCGTAGACCCTGACAATCGACGCCCTATTGACTTCAAGACACGTGTCAGGCTGCTGAATGGGCTTACCCAACATGAAATACAAGGACGCGAGCCACTAATTGAACAACACCTAAAATCGTGGGAGGACGGCCAAGTGAAGCTTTACCTGACCTACAAGGCACTAAATGCCCGCAAAGCCCACAGTGAACTGTTTCAGAACGGGGAATATATCCCGCTACAGATTGTCGGGCATAAACAGGAACAAGCATGTGCCTTTGCTCGACGCAGACAGACAAAGTGGGCTCTGGTAGTAACTCCCCGATTATTCACCAAGCTGGTTCGCTCTGGTGTTACCCCGGTAGGTCAGGAAGTATGGGGAGAAGACCTATTGTTGTTACCCGATAGTGCGCCTAAGAGCTGGCTTAATATATTTACCAGTGAGAAACTTAAAGTATCAGGCACAATAAAAGGGCTAAAGCTCTCTGATATATTGTGTAGATTCCCCGTGGCTCTACTGATAAACATCTAACACTGCTCTGCTCCCGAAGCCTCGGCAGCTGTCTGATAGATCTTCCCGGCATACTCCTTGAGCATCCGCCGTGTATTATACACAGGTGCAATGGAACCAATCACCCTCTTAACCATACGCATCCAGCCATGAGGAACACCACCCCGGTCACGAGTGTAGTAGAGAGGTACAACCTCCTCTTCCAACAGACGATAGAACGCCTCAGCATCTGCTTCATCTCCCCCGTCTAGTCCGGACACATCGGGGTCGCCACCAATAGCCCAACCGTTGGTTCCATCGTAGGCCTCATGCCACCACCCATCACGCACGCTCAAATGAGGCACACCATTTAATGAAGCCTTCATGCCGCTGGTGCCACAGGCTTCCTGCAAACGACGCGGGGTATTTACCCATACATCCACCCCCTGAACCAAGTAACGAGCCATATGCATATCATAGTCCTCGACAAAAGCTATCCGTCCCTCAAACCCACGGTCTGACGCCAGCGTATACACCTCATGAAGAAGATGCTTGGATGAAGAATCAGCAGGGTGAGATTTGCCAGCAAAGACAATCTGCACAGGACACCACTGGTCATTAATGATTCTTTTCAGGCGTTCAACGTCGCGAAAGATCAACGTCGGCCGTTTATACTCGGCAAAACGACGGGCAAAGCCAATAGTCAGCGCCTCAGGATTGAACAACACACCCAGGGCAAACACCTGCCCGGGTACCACACTATCCCCCACCCAGCGATTCCGCGCCCCTTCTCTCATGGCCCCTAGGAGTTTGCGCTTCAACAATTGACGCACCACCCATAATTCCTCATCCGGGATATCCAAGACACCATCCCACAGCCTGCTATCATCATGTTCCTCTATCCAGCTTCCTCCCAAGTACTTTTCAAAGAGACTGACCAGTTCTGGAGCAACCCATGAAGGCAGATGTACCCCATTTGTTACATGAGATATCGGCACCTTATCTTCTGGCACCCCGGGCCAAAGACACTGCCACATCCTCCGGGCAACCCCTCCATGAAGCTGGCTCACCCCGCAACGCTGATTAGCCATCCTCAAGGCAAATGTGGTCATATTGAAGGTTTGAGCCATGTCACCATCCTGCAGCCCAAGTTGGAGAAATGTCCTCTGGTCGATTCCCAAAGAGTTCCGATAGTCGCCGAAGTACCCCTCCAATAGTTGGGCCGGGAAAGTATCATGACCAGCCAGCACCGGTGTGTGGGTGGTAAACACAGTCGCTGCCTGCACTCTTCTTGTAGCCTCAGCAAAAGGCAACCCTCCAGCCACCAGCTCCCGTATACGTTCCAGCATCATGAAAGCAGTATGCCCCTCGTTAGCATGCCACACGGTCGGGTGGATATCCAAAGCTCGCAGGACACGCACTCCACCTATCCCCAGTACAATCTCCTGCTGCAGACGCTGCTCACGATCAGCAACATACAGGCGCGCTGATAGCTCGCGGTACTGCACAGGATTTTTCTCAAGATTCGTGTCCAACAAATAAATCCTGGTGTTACCCACCTGCACCCGCCACACCCCAATAGCTAGAGGTCTATCACCTAGCTGAATCTCAGCAATGGTATTCTCACCCGCCGGGGAAAGAACCCGGTTAATAGGTACCCCCTCAAAATCAAGCTGACGATAGACCTCCTCCTGCCAGCCGTCTGCAGAAATATGCTGGTGGAAGTAACCTTGAGGATACATGAATCCAACCGCCACCAGTGGTAGTCCCATATCGCTCGCCTCTTTGCAAATATCACCAGCCAATATCCCCAGACCACCAGCATACATCGGAAGAGAGTTATGGATAGCAAACTCCATTGAGAAAAAGGCTGTGGGGCCTCGTAGCAATCTACCATATTCTGTGTCAAACCGAGTACTTGAAGACGACATGTCGGCGTCAAACGCCGACATCACAGAGTCATATAAAGCCAAGAAAGCTAGATCGTCAGCAGCCACCTGCAGCGTGTCCTGACTGACCTCGTGTAGCTGCTTGACCGGATTATGTACTGTCATTCTCCAAAGTGGGTAATCAAGGGTGCGAAACAACCTCCGCGCCTCTTCATGCCAGCTCCACCATAAATTGTTGGCGAGCTCACTAAGTCTGCCGATGCGTTCTGGTAACTTCGTGGTTATCATAGCACAGACTGTTCTTCACCTACTTTCCAGACCCTGACCAAGATTATACTCTATATTTAGAAAAGTGACACCAATTCTTATAAGCATAGAGATAGAATGAACCACGTTCACCCACTAGCAAAACTTGAACTTCCGGGCAGCCTTCTCAAAACCAGCCAGAGAGCCCTCAAGCGTCCTGTCCTCAACACAGTATGATACCCTAAAATACCCCGGCAGGCCGAAGCCGCTACCGGGCACAGTTAGCAACCTTAACTGTTGTAACTCCCTCACGAAAGCAACATCGTCCTCCAGCGGGGATTTAGGAAACATATAAAAAGCCCCCTGCGGCTTTACTACCGAGTAGCCCAGCCTAACCAGATGGTCATACAGAAAATCCCTTTTCCTCTGATACTCGGCAACAGATACGGTAACATTCTGCAGGTGACTCACTATACGCTGCATCAGGGCCGGGGCATTGACATATCCCAGCACCCGGTTACAAAAGATAAATCCATCCACCAGCCCTTCTTGCCGACTACAGTCGGGGTGGGCCGCAATATAGCCAATACGTTCACCGGGGAGGGCTAAATCCTTGGAATGAGAAGCGGTGATAACGCTCCGGGAATAGTAGAGTAAAGGCGAGGGGTACTTCAACCCATCGTAAATAATCCTGCGATACGCCTCGTCGCTGATGAGAAAAATCTGTGTCCCGTACCGGGCTTCCTTCTCACAGAGCAACTCCCCCAAGTTATGCAGGAAGCTAGCATCATAGACAACGCCAGTGGGATTATTGGGGGAATTTATGATTACCGCCCTGGTTTTAGCCCCGATAGTGGCCTCCAGAACATCCAGCCTGGGTATAAACTGCTCATCCGCAGGCAGAACCCTAGCCACACCACCGTGGTTGTCAATATAGTTAATATACTCCACAAAGTAGGGGGCGAATATAATGACCTCATCCCCTTGATTAAGTATCGTCTTCAGCACCACATTTAACGCCCCGGCAGCCCCACAGGTCATGACAACATCCTCCATAGCAAGCTTGATGCCAGTCTCCAGCGAGAGTTGCTCGGCCACGGCCTCTCTGGTATCAGCATAACCGGCGTTTTCCATATACCTATGCATCCCGGGCAGGGGACACTCTGCCAACCGCCTCAGCTCCTCGTGGAACTCAACAGGAGGCTCCATTACCGGGTTACCCAGAGAAAGATCGAAGACATTGCCATCACCATAGTGCTGCTTAAGAACCACCCCTTCCTCAAACATCCTTCTAATCCACGAACCCTCTGTCATACTCTTCCGGACTTTATCAGATATGGGCACTCTTGGTTCCCCTCCTGCTGGACTCAAAGGCATTACGGAAATAACCCCTGCACTTTGGCCGCAATTATACCACAGTCACCTATAAGGCACAGATAAGCTCATAAAACCAGCAAAGGGGTGAGCACGACGGTTCGCTCCCTAGCTTCCGCCAGAAATTTATGGTAATATATTCTCCTGAGGTAGGAGTGTAGCTCAGTCTGGTAGAGCAGCGGTCTCCAAAACCGCCGGTCGGGGGTTCGAGTCCTCCCACTCCTGCCAGAATAACTGGTCAGGAGGAAGCAGAGGAGCCATCTAAAGGCAAATGCTTCGGTAAGGATGTTGTTGCTTAAGACTTCTGCAACATATGCTCTGCCAAGCAGTGACATTCAGGCTGTTGCCGAGGTGGTGGAATCGGTAGACACGCCATCTTGAGGGGGTGGTGAGCGTAAGCTCGTAGGAGTTCAAATCTCCTCCTCGGCACTATAGTAAGGCAGAAGTAACTTAGGAATAAAGCGGTCTCCCCATCAAAAGACATCGGTGAGTTTAAATTTGACTTCTGCTCCAGCCGAAGTGGCGGAATAGGCAGACGCGACAGTCTCAAAAACTGTTGGAGGGCAACCTCCGTGTCGGTTCGAGCCCGACCTTCGGCACCACAATCTATAAAATGCCGAGTTGTGTAGCGGTAGCACGGGGGACTTTGAATCCCTTAGCCCTGGTTCGAATCCAGGCTCGGCAGCCAG
>DAOUMH010000033.1:0-20994 GCA_034411815.1 Dehalococcoidales bacterium
CCGTCGCCCGACCTGGGGCCTAGCTTGGTGATACGGGTATATCCCCCGGGGCGGTCAGCATACCGTGGGGCAAGCTCGGTGAATACCTTCTCAGCTACCCTTTTGTCGAAGATGAATGACAGTGCTTGGCGGCGGGGATGGAGCCCCCCCCCCTTGCCCAATGTAATCATCTTTTCGGCCAGCCCGCGTACTTCCTTGGCCTTGGGCTCGGTGGTAACAATCTTCTCGTAGTCCAGGAGGTCGGTTACCAGGTTGCGATACATCGCCCTCCGGTGACCTGAAGTTCGGCCTAGTTTTCTACCAGCTACTTTATGTCTCATGTTATCCGCACCCCAGTAAGCGACTGAGCAATTTATCGTGATTGAGGTTGTCTAACAACCTGTCACCGCTATTTTTCTGACGGTTGGCTCTCATCTGTTTCTGTCTCACTCTCTTCAGGGTTTTCAGCCTCCATACCTATTTCCGTTGCTTCCTCCTGCTTCTCCTCTTCCGCTTGTGGATTGAGGGACAGGCCTAATTCCTGGAGTCGCTCCTCTATTTCGTGTTTGGATTTTTGCCCGAAGTTCCGTATCTCGAGTAGCTCTTTCTCCCCTTTGCTTATAATCTCGCCTACGGTGGTAATACCGGCATGCCTCAGGCAATTCCTGGTACGCACTGTCAGGTTTAGTTGTTCCACAGGAATGTTGTATTGTTCCTCAGGTATATGTGGATGGGTGGGCTTCTCCAGATGGGAGACCCGGACATAGTCGGCTAGTGGAGACAGCTGCTCTATCAGAATTTCAGCGCCCTGGCTGATGGCGTCAGCAGGGGATATAGTGCCGTCTGTCCATACCTCTAGACGCAGCCTTTCCTGACTGGTCTCTCGGCCAATGTGGATTGGCTCAACGGTAAAATTGACCTTGCGTGTCGGGGTAAAGATGGCATCTACCGGGATTGTTCCTATGGGCAGGTTATCACTGGACTCGGCTTGCCTGTAGCCTCTACCCATTTCTATATCGAACTCTACGCATAGGCTGGCTTCAGGTGAGTCCAGGGTGGATAGATAAAGCTCGGGGTTGGCAATTTCAAAGTCCGACGAGGGATTGATGTCAGACGCACAAACCTTTCCCTCTCTTGCTACTTCCAGTGTTAGTTTACCCGGTTGGTTAGAGAGGGGTTTTAGCCTCAGTGTTTTAACATTGAGAAGAAACTCTATAGTGTCTTCTTTTACATATGGAATGGCAGAGAACTCATGTTGAATCCCTTCAATCTTGACCCGGGTCACTGCTGCCCCCGGGAGGTAGCTGAGCATCACTCGCCGCAAGGCATTTCCCAGGGTAACACCGATTCCTTTTTCCAGTGGCTCAGCCAGGAAGCTTCCAAAGTTGCCTCTGCTTTCAACACACTCAATCCTAGGTATTACTAGGTGAGACAAAATATTCCCTCCTTATCGCGAGTAGTACTCGACTATGCTTTTTCCTTCAAACTTGGTGTCGGCGTCGTCAGGGGTGGGTAGAGATAAAACCTGACCGACAAGGCGCTTCCTGTCGAGGCTCAACCAGCTTAAAACAGACTTGCTTTCAATACTGGCAGCTATCTGTTTGTAATACTCGGTTTTAGTGCTTCTCTCCTTCCAGCTAATGGAGTCGCCTTCTTTGACTAGGCAGGAGGGTATATCAGTCTTGCATCCGTTTAGCATGATATGCCCGTGCTGAATCAGCTGGCGAGCTTGGGGACGGGAATCAGCGAAGCCTAAACGATAAACCACATTATCAAGCCGTCTCTCTAGCAATACCAGCAGATTTTCCCCGGTGATACCTGACTGCCGCTCGGCTTGGGCGAAGAATCGCCTGAATTGTCTCTCCAGAATTCCATAGGCATAGCGGGCTTTTTGCTTCTCCCTTAATTGGAGACCGCGGTCGGAGATTCGCCGTCGGCGACCTATCTGCTGTCCGGGGGCTTTAGCTCGCCTGTCCATGGCGCACTTGGGAGTAAGGCATCTACTGCCTTTGAGCATTAACTTCTCGCCGCTGCGACGACACAGGCGGCAAACTGATGCTGTATATCTTGCCATTTCTGCTCCTTATACTCGCCTTTGTTTAGGCGGACGACAGCCATTGTGGGGGATGGGAGTTACATCCCTGATGCTGGCGATATGAAGCCCTGAACTCTGGAGGGAGCGAATAGCTGCCTCGCGCCCGCTGCCCGGGCCCTTGACGTAGACATCTATCTGGCGCAGTCCATGCTCCATAGCTTTTCGGGCGGCATCGTGGGCTGCCATTTGTGCGGCATAGGGGGTGCCTTTACGTGCTCCCTTGAACCCGGATGTTCCTGAGCTTCCCCAGGCGATGACATTTCCCTCAGGGTCAGTGAGGGTCACTATGGTATTGTTAAAGGTGGACTGGATGTAGGCTCTTCCTTTCGGAATAGACTTCCGTTCCCGTTTCCGTGCTCTCGGCCGTTTCTTTTGTGCCATGCTGTTCTCCTGTCTGACTATATATGGTTTGATTACTTCTTAGCCATACCGCGTCTCTTGCCTCTGCCAGCTACCGTTTTACGGGGACCGCGCCGGGAGCGGGCATTGGTTTGTGTTTGCTGCCCTCTGACCGGCAGGTTGTAGCGGTGTCTGGTGCCGCGGTAGCTACCAATCTCGGTGAGGCGCTTGATATTAAGGTTAACCTCTTTTCTAAGGTCTCCCTCGACCTTATACTCTCGGTCAATAAGCTCTCGGAGACGATTGGTTTCATCTTCGGTAAGTTTACTTACCTTGGTATCTGGGCTGATATTGGTCTGAGCTAGAATCCTCTGGCTCAAAGTAGGGCCAATGCCATAGATATACTGTAATGAAACCCAAACCTGCTTATCTTTGGGTATATCTACTCCGGCAATACGTGGCATTAGAAGTCCTCCTTAATTGACAAAAAAATTAACCCTGCCTCTGCTTGTGCCTAGGATTCGAGCAGATAATTCTGACCACCCCTCGTCGCCTTACCACCTTACACTTATCACACCTGACCTTAACTGAAGCTTTGACTTTCATATAATTCCTCTTTAACTTACACTATGATATCAGATTAGCAGCACTACTTAAACCGGTAGGTAATCCTACCTCTATTGAGGTCGTAGGGAGAGAGCTCTATCAGCACCTTATCGCCAGGCAAGATTTTGATATAATGCATCCTTATCTTGCCTGAGATGTGAGCCAGAACCATATGCTTGTTAGGCAACTCAACGCGAAACATAGCATTAGGTAGCGGCTCTACTACCACTCCCTCAACTTCTATAACCTCTTTCTTTGACATAAACTCCTTGTCTATACAACAGTCAACACCTCTGGTTCACCATCGGTAATGGCGATGGTGTGTTCAAAGTGTGCTGAGAGACTCCCATCACTGGTAAACACTGTCCAGTGGTTGTCACCAACTCTGGTGTGCCAGTCGCCGATGTTTATCATAGGTTCAAGGGCGAGGGCCATACCCTTTTTCAGTACCGGCCCCGTGCCCGGTAGACCAAAGTTGGGTATCTGGGGCTCCTCATGCATCTCACGCCCGATGCCGTGGCCGGTATATTCACGCACCACCGAGTATCCTCTTGACTCGGCATACTGCTGGATGGCAGCCGAGATATCCCCCAGCCTTGCCCCGGGTTGTGCAGCAGCGATGCCGGCTTCCAGGGAAGCCTCGGTAGTTTCTATAAGCCGTTTGGCTTGGGGACTTATCTCGCTCACGCCTACGGTTACTGCGGCGTCACCCTGAAAACCCATAAAAATCGCTCCGATGTCGAGGGATACAATATCGCCTTCAGCTAAAACCCGCTCTCCGGGAATCCCGTGTACTATCTCGTCATTTACTGAAACACAGAGATTAGCCGGGAAACCATGATATCCCTTGAACGAGGGTTTGCCCCCCAGCCTTTCCAGCTCTCTGGCTGCGATAATATCTAGTTCCTTGGTCTTCATCCCCGGTTTCACTTTTGAACTAAGAATTTCCAACACGGTTGCCACAATCTTACCGGCTTGCCGCATAGCGGCAAGCTCTTGGTCCGATTTAATAATTATGCTCATCCAGATGCCGACTCTCCTTTAAGAGTCGCTATTATTCTCTCTCCTACCTCGTCTACGGCTCCCTCGCCGTTTATCTCTGCTAACTTAGCCGCCTTGGTGTAATAGTCGATGAGGGGGGCTGTCTCATCAAAATAGACCTTAAGCCGTTTCTTAACTGTCTGGGCGGTGTCATCAGGCCGCTGGTATAATTCACCACCGCACCTATCGCATTTACCCCAGACCTTGGGAGGGGAGCTTGTGGCGTGATAAGGAGCTTGACACTTGCGGCAAATCCAGCGCCCGCTAAGCCGTTTCATCAACTCCTCTTCAGAGACCTTGATATATATCACTTTATCAACTACTTTTGCTTGCTGGGCAAGGGCTTTGTCTAGTGCCTCAGCCTGATTCAGGTTTCTTGGGAAGCCGTCAAAGACTACCCCGGCTTCACAATCGGGGGCTGATATACGCTCCAGGACCATCTGTATCGTTATGGAATCAGGGCCGAGCACGCCCTGCTCCATATATGCCTTGGCTTGCATTCCCAGTTCAGTTCCCTGTTCTATTGCCTGTCGGAACAGGTCACCGGTAGCAACATGCACCAGCTTTAGCTCCTGAGCCACTTTAACTGCTTGTGTTCCCTTACCTGCTCCAGGGGCACCCAGAAAAATAATGTAAGGATTCTCTACCAACTTCGTTACCTTTCCCTATTTGATAAAACCTTCATAGCGCCGTATCGTCAGTTGTGCCTCCATCTGTTTCATGGTATCCAGAACCACACCAACCACGATTAATAAACCCATGGCTGATAGCTGGAGGTCGACGCCGGTAATCTCTCGACCGATAAAGGGCATTACTGCCACTATTGCTAAGAACAAGGCTCCTGCCCAGGTTATGTGTTTGATGACCTGGTTGAGGTAGCTGGCGGTGTGTTTCCCCGGGCGGATTCCGGGGATAAATCCCCCCTGCCGCTGCAGGGTGCCAGGTAAATCCTGCTGCTGAAAAACGACCATGGTATAGAAGAAGGCGAAGCCTATCGTCAGCAGAAAATAGAGACCCCAGTAGAACAGGCCCAGGGGTATGCTGGCGCTCGGGCTGAACCAGTTCGCAATGCTGTTGGCGAAGTTCGGCTCAGCCCCGGTGGGACTGGCAAAATAGCTGGCTACCATACCGGGGAACAGCACCATTGACATAGCGAAGATAAGGGGTATCATCCCGGCAGTGTTTACTCGGAGGGGGATGTAGGTTGAGCCTGCCTGGCGATACATACGTCCACCGCGAAAGACACTGCGGGCATATTGCACCGGGATACGGCGGTGGGCTTCAGTAAAGATAACTATTAACACGGTAACGGCTAGGGCTAGGATAATATAGAATGTTAGGCCGACAGGGTTGGATGTAGCTGCGAGACGGCCTCGGATGATCATATCACCATAACCGGCCACAATGCCGGCGAAGATTATTATAGAGATGCCATTACCAATGCCGTATTCGGTAATAAGCTCACCTAGCCAGACTAGGAACATGGTGCCGGCTATCATGGCAAAGATTATAGCCACAGTCTGTAGGGTTGCCGCGTTGCTGACAACCCCCTCGCGCTGGAGCAAGACTAACTGTCCGTAACCGGCAAGACCTGCCAGAGGCACCGTCAGCCAGTGGGTGATTTGGTTAATCTTATCCCTGCCAGCCTCTCCTTCCTGGGAGATGGCTTGTAGTCGCGGGATAACTGGCACCAGTAGCATCATAACAATTGAAGCGGTTATATAGGGATAGACCCCCATTGCCGCCACGCTGAAGTACTTCATAGCACCACCGCTGAACATGTCCAGCATGCCTAGCATGGCGTTGCTTTCAAAAAGCTGCTGCAGGGCATCAGAATCTACCCCGGGAAGAGGCACATGGGCTATAAAACGGAATACTACTAGGATACCCAAGGTAATGAGAATCCGCCGCCTTAGGTCGGGTAGGCGGAAGGCATCAAGCATGGCCTGGAAGAGCCTTGGCCTAGCTTGCTTCGGTCGCACGCCCCACCTCCTCAACTTTGCCCCCGGCGGTTTCAATCTTGGCTTTGGCAGTAGCCGAGAATTTGTTTGCCTTTACCGTAAGAGGATGTTTGATATCACCCTCAGCCAGAATCTTAATCAGTAGCCGCAGGGATTTCACTACCCCAGCCGCTACCAATTTTTCAGGCGTTACCTCACTACCGGGCTCGAATATATTGAGTTCGTCTATATTGACGACACTGTACTCTGTCCTGAAGATATTGACAAAGCCGCGCTTTCGTGGCAGGCGCTTGATAAGAGGCAGCTGCCCGCCTTCAAAGCCGGGCCTCATCTTGTAGCCGGCACGGGACTTTTGCCCTTTACAGCCTCGTCCCGAGTAGGTGCCGTGTCCACTGCTATTCCCTCGTCCCACCCGCTTCCGGCTCTTTCTAGAACCCGGGGCTGGTGAGAGTTCATTTTGCTTCACGAGCCTTCCTCCACTTTAATTAGATGCCTTACCTTGTTAATCATACCTCGGATTGAGGCACAGTCACCGTGAGTGACGCTCTCGTTTAGTCGGTGAAAACCAAGAGCCTTCAGGGTTTGTTTCTGTGTCTTATTATAGCCAATACTACTTTTGACCCAGGTGATACGTAGATTAGCCACTAGTTATCATCTCCTTCCCCGGTTTCTCATTGGTGTTAGCAAGGGCTGGCTTGCGTCGGGCCAGTGTCTCTTGCGGTTCTTTAAGCTGGCTGAGGGCAAGCATTGCTGCTTTGGCTACATTGAGCTTGTTGGAGCTGCCCAGCGATTTGGTCAGTATATCCTTAATCCCGGCGGCACCGAGTATAGCCCGGATACTACCCCCAGCAATGATGCCGGTGCCCGGGGCGGCCGGTTTTAGCAGAACCTTGGCTGCTCCGAACTTAACCCTTATTTCGTGGGGTATGGTAGCTCCAGCTAGCGGTACCTTAATCAAATTCTTTTTGGCAATAGCGCTGGCTTTGCTGATTGCGGCTGGCACTTCATTGGCTTTGCCCAAACCAATACCTACATAACCGTTGCCGTCCCCGGTTACTACCAGGGCGCTGAAGCTGAGGCGTTTTCCTCCTCTCATTACCTTGGCTACGCGGTTGATGTGAATCAGCTTATCGTCCAGTGCCAGGTATGTTGGGTCTATCTTGCTTAGTGGTTCCTTCATTGTCTTAAAACTTTAACCCCCCCTTCCTGGCTGCTTCGGCTAGAGCTTTAACTCGGCCGTGATACTTGTATCCACCGCGATCGAAAACCACCTGATTTATTCCTTCACTTAACGCCCGTTTGGCTATCAGGGAACCGACGAGGTCGGATCTGCTTGTCTTGGCTTTGCCATCTACCTCACTTTTTATCTCCGGGTCGAGGGTTGAGGCAGAGGTTAGCGTGTGCCCTCGTGAGTCATCGATAACCTGAGCATAGATATGGTTCAGGCTGCGAAAAACACATAGGCGGGGCCTGGAGGTTGTGCCTGTCACCTTGGTTCTGACCCGGGCATGTCTTGTGTAACGAGCTGTTCTTGAATTATCTTTTCCCATTATTCCTTCTTACCTATAGCCTTACCTGCTTTGAGGTGAACTGACTCACCGGCATATCTGATACCTTTGCCTTTATAGGCATCGGGAGGGCGGATAGCTCGGATTTCAGCCGCCATCTGGTTAACCACTTCCTTGTTAATCCCGGTAACCTTAATCCGGTTGTTTCCCTCTGCAGCTAGTGATACCCCGGGTAGCGGTGATACTTCTACGGGGTGTGAAAATCCAATACGGATTACCAGCTTATCCCCCTTCTTTTCTACCCGGTAACCCACCCCTACTATTTCTAGGATTTTTTCAAAGCCGTCAGTTACTCCATGCACCATGTTAGCCAGAAGGCTTCGTGTTAGACCGTGCAGGGAGCGGTGCTCTCTCTTATCACTGGGTCGCGATACTGCCAGAATATTGTCCTTAAGGGTGATGGCCATGTCGGGATTGAAGCGGCGACTGAGTTCACCCTTGGGCCCGGTTACAGTAACCTCATCCTGTTTAATGCTTACTGCTACACCCGGTGGCACGGGTATTGGCATGCGTCCCACTCTAGACATGGGCATTACTCCTAAACTTACTTACCATACGTAGCATAAAAGTTCACCACCAATCTTCTGACGCCAGGCTTGCTGCCCTGTCATCACACCTTTAGATGTAGAGAGGATAGCAATGCCCAGACCGCCGTAAACACGGGGTATCTCTTTCTGCTGAACATATACCCTCAACCCTGACTTGCTTACTCGCTCCAGCCCGGACAGGACCGGCTGACTCTTGTCGCTGTATTTGAGGTAAATCTTGATTGACCGCTGAGGCTTGCTTCTAATCACCTCATAATCGTGAATAAAGCCCTCATTTTTAAGAATCTTGGTAATAGCCAGCAACATCTTTGAGGCTGGTATTAGCACAGAATCATGTCTTGCCATGATGGCATTACGTATTCGAGTCAGCATGTCTGCTATTGGGTCAGAGATAGTCACCTTACCCCCTTTTTGATTACCAGCTTGATTTTCTTACCCCAGGGATCTGGCCGACAAGAGCTAGTTTGCGAAAGCAAATACGGCACAAGCCAAACTTACGGATGTAGGCACGAGGTCGGCCACATAGGTAGCATCGATTGTGCTGCTGCACCTTGTATTTGGCAGGACGTTCCGATTTTACAATTTTTGACCTTTTTGCCATTATTACCCCTACTTAATCCTTGGTGAAAGGCAAGCCTAACAACTCGAGCAGATGCCTTCCCTCATCGTTTGTTTTGGCCGTAGTAACAAAAGATACTTCCAGCCCCCGTGCCTTGTCTATTTTATCATAGTCTATCTCGGGAAAGGCGGTTTGATCTTTAAACCCCAGGGTGTAGTTGCCCCGGCCATCAAAGGCGTTTTTGGAAACCCCCTGGAACTCACGCATGCGGGGCAGGACAGCATTCACCAGCTTGTCGAAGAAGTCGTACATGCGCCTTCCCCGCAGGGTTACCTTTAGCCCGATGGGTGTTCCTTCCTTCAGCCTGAAGGCAGCAATGGACTTCTTGGCATAGGTGGTCAGCGGGTGTTGCCCTGAGATAGTGGCTAGGCTGCTCTCAGCCGCTTCCATAACCTTGGTATCCTGAGTCGCTTCTCCCAGACCGATATTAAGCGTCAGCTTCTTCAGACGCGGTACCTGCATTACATTTTTATACCCAACAAGCTCCATCAACTTGGGGATAATTTCTGTTCTGTACCTTTCCTTCAACTGTGACATTTAATCAATTACCTCACCGCAAGAGCGGCAGATGCGAACCTTCTTGTCATCCTGCAGGTAGCGGAAGCCGATTCGGGTGGGGTGGTTGCACTTACTGCACAACAGCATGACATTGGATGCCTGAATCGGTGCTTCGCGCTCTATTATGCCAGCCTGCCTGACTTGCCCTCTTGCCCTGGTATGTCTTTTGATAAGGTTAACCCCTTCGACCAGCAGCCGTTCATCCTTGGGGTAAACAAAGCGTACCTTACCCTTTTTGCCTCTGTCTTTGCCGGTAATAACCAGCACGGTGTCATTCTTTCTAATCTTCATAAGACTGCCTCACAAAACTTCGGGCGCCAGCGATATAATCTTGGTGAAGTTCTTCTCTCTCAATTCCATGGCTACCGGGCCAAATACCCTGGTTCCTTTAGGGTTATTCTTGTCGGTGAGTATCACGGCGGCATTCTCATCAAATCTGATATGCGAGCCGTCCGGGCGCCGATATGACTGGGCACTGCGGATAATAACAGCCCTGACTACCTCGCCTTTCTTTACTACCCCTCCTGGGATTGCCCGTTTGACTGATGCCACTATAATGTCGCCTACCCGGGCATATTTCTTGCCTGTGCCACCCGGCACGCCTATGCACATCAGCTGGCGGGCGCCGGTATTATCTGCTGCCTTAAGTCTAGTATATGGCTGAATCATAGTATTTTCTCCCCTAAAGACGCCTTTTCAGCGGATTGGAGTTTCATTCTATCTCTTTAGGTTGAACCTCTATCACTTCTCCCTTGGTTATTATTTCGGCCACTCGCCACCGTTTCTGCTTTGATAGGGGACGAGTTTCGATAATCCTGACTGTATCGCCTAGGCCACACTCGTTATTCACGTCGTGAGCCTTAAACTTGGCTACCCTTTTGACGATCTTTTTGTATAGGGGGTGGCGCCTGCGTGTTTCTACAGCCACAACAGCTGTTTTATCCATCTTATTGCTTACCACCTGGCCTATCTTGGTTTTTTGTTTCTTTTCCATTGGCTTAAAATTTACCTTATACCTAGTTCTCTCTCTCGCGTTATGGTCTTCAGTCTGGCAATCTTCCTTTTAACCCTCGGGACTTCGCGGTGGTTTACCAGATGCTTGGTGGCTAGACGAAGGCGAAGGTCGAAAAACTCCTGCTGGGCTGCTTCCAGCTGCTTCGCCAGTTCTTTGGGACTGAGCTCTCTGATTTCCTTAACCTTCAACTTGTGCTGCCTCCTTATTGGCAGAGTTGCTGTCGGTAGCCGGGCTGGTTTCTCTCGTCACAAATTTGGTGTGTATGGGAAGCTTGTGTGAGGCAAGGCGCATCGCCTCTTTGGCTACATCTCTGTCGATGCCCCCCATTTCAAACAGGAATCTCCCCGGTTTAACCACGGCTACCCAGTGATCCGGTGGCCCCTTACCTGAGCCCATGCGGGTCTCGGCTGGTTTCTTGGTGACAGGTTTATCGGGGAAGATGCGTATCCAGACATTCCCACCGCGGTGAATGTAGCGGGTCATAGCTCGCCGTGCCGCTTCAATTTGGCGGGCAGTGATCCAGGCTGATTCCAGCGCCTGTAGACCGAAGTCACCAAAGACGAGTGTTACACCGGCGTTCGCTTTACCCCGGCGGTGTCCTTTGTGGGTCTTGCGGTATTTTACTCGCTTAGGTTGTAACATTACTGTCTTCCTTTTCTATAGAGGTAACGGCTTCCGTCTCTGGCTTTGTATCTGTTACCGGTTCTGCAGGCTTTACTTCTGGAGGGGTAGTGGATGTTGCCTCCGGGCTACTATTAACTACTGCCTCGGCAGGCATCTCCTCAAGCTCTAAAGCCTTAGCCTCCGGTAGGATATCACCTCTGTATATCCATACCTTTACCCCAATCCGACCCAGGGCGGTATGAGCTTCGGCTAAGCCGTAATCGATATCGGCCCGTAGTTTATGCAGGGGGACTTGTCCCTGGTGTGTAGTCATGCGGCGAGCTATCTCAGCGCCGCCTAGCCTCCCGGCACAACTGACTCTTATTCCCTTGGCTCCGGCCTGAGTGGTACGGAGGATTGCCTGCTTCATTGCCCTCCGGTAGGCAATGCGGTGCTCAATCTGCTCGGCTATCGTCTTGGCTACTAAATAGGCGTCAAGTTCGGGCTGACGAATCTCTTGGATATTCAGTTGGACCTTCTTGCCGGTGAGTTCGTCAAGACGGAGCCTCATCTCTTCAACTCGCTGCCCCCCCCGCCCGATGAGAATACCAGGACGGGCGGTGTAGATAGTTATTGCTATCTTACTTGTCTGACGGTGAATTTCTATCTGAGAGACACCGGCTTCAGTGTACCAGGATTGAATAGCCTTCCGGAGCTTCAGGTCTTCGTGTAAAAGCTCCGCATAATGCTTGTCGGCATACCATTTTGCTTGCCAATCGCGTATGATGCCGATTCTAAAACCCATGGGGTGAACTTTGTGTCCCATTAATCCTCCCCCTGCTCAGCAACGATAACTGTAATATGGCTGGAACGCTTAAGAATAGGGCTGACTCTCCCCCGATTTCCGGGGCGAACCCTTTTCATAGTTCGTGCCTCGTCAACATAGATACTGGTAATCTTCAGGTCCGGTGGGGACATCTGGAAGTTGTTTTCAGCATTGGCTGCCGCTGATTTTACCACCTTGGCTACAACCGGAGCCACCGGTGTGGCTATAAACCTGAGGGTGTTCAGGGCTTCTTCCACCTTTTTGCCTCGTATTATATCTACCAGCAGACGCACCTTACGCGGTGATACGCCTATGTTTTTAGCTACTGCTCTTACTTCCATTTCTATCCCTTAACTAGGTAACCTGCTATCTCTTTTTTACCTGAGCGGTTTTATCTGACTTGGAGGAGTGCCCCCGGAAGGTTCGGGTTAGGGCAAACTCGCCCAGCTTGTGCCCCACCATATTTTCAGTGATAAAGACCGGCACATGTCTTCTCCCGTCATGGACTCCGATGGTGAGACCTATCATCACCGGCAGGATGGTAGATGACCGTGCCCAGGTTTTTATTACCTCTTTCTGTCCGGAGCTGTTAAGCCTCTCCACTTTCTTAAGCAGCTTGGCATTGATAGCTGGCCCCTTCTTTATTGACCTTGACATTTTTATTTCCCTCGGCGCTTAACAATCATTTTATCTGAAGCCTTTGGCTTGCGAGTTCTATATCCCAGAGCTGGTTTCCCCCACGGTGTTTTAGGCCCTGGCAGGCCTATCGGTGACCTTCCCTCGCCACCACCATGAGGATGGTCGCGTGGGCTCATAGCTGAGCCTCTGACTGTAGGCCGCCAGCCTAGCCAGCGTTTGCGGCCTGCCTTGCCTAGCTTGATACTCTGGTGGTCAACATTTCCCACCTGACCGATGGTAGCCAGACAATCGCTTCTGGTGCGTCGTATTTCACCGGACGGTAGCCGAATCAGTGCGTAATCGTCCTCTTTTACCATAAGTTGAGCAGCAGCCCCGGCCCCCCTTACCAGTTGTCCCCCTTTACCCTTCTTCAGCTCGATGTTATGTATCTGGCTGCCGCTCGGGATTAATTTCAGGGGTAGGGCATTCCCTGGCTTCGCCTCGGCATTGTTTCCTGACATTATAGTATCCCCGACGCTAAGTTCCAAGGGGGCAAGAATGTAGCGCTTCTCACCGTCGGCGTAGTAGATGAGGGCAATGTATGCCGAACGGTTGGGGTCATATTCGATGGCTGCCACCCTGCCCTGAATGTCAAACTTGTCCCGTTTGAAGTCCAGCAGGCGGAGTCTTCGCTTTGCCCCGCTACCCCGGTGCCGAACCGTTATCTTCCCCTGATTATTACGCCCAGCCTTATTTTTACGGGGCAGGATCAGCGATTTTTCTGGCTTGCTCTTGGTTATCTCTTCAAAGGTAGAGCCGCTCATGCGCCGTCTGCCGGGAGAGGTTGGACGATATACCTTCAGAGTCATCTGGATTTACCTTTCATAAGATTCTAAACGCTTTCAAAGAGCTCTATTTTGTCTCCCTCTTGTAGGGTAACAATCGCCTTTTTCCAGGACGGGGTCAGTATCTGCCTTCTGCCTACCCTGCGTCCTTTGCCAGGCACTGTCATCACGTTCACTGCGGTTACCTTGACCTTAAAAGCCTTTTCCACAGCCTGTTTAATCTGGACTTTATTGGCATCTCCAGCCACCTCAAAGGCATACTTGCCTTGAGCTTGGAGAAGGGCGTTCTTCTCAGTTATTAATGGACGGCGCAGCGTCTGGTAAATCTGCATCGCTTATCTCCTTGGCTGGGCTCTTTCCCCATAGCTGCTCGGCTTTGCGTACCGCAGCTATAGTCATCAGCAGTGTTTTATGAGAAAGAGTGTCAACTACATTGAGTAAACTGGCTGGCGTTGTCTTAACCCCCGGTAGGTTACGGGATGACTTGATTACATTCCCTTCTGGTTCGGAGGTGACAATAAGAGTTGATGAATCCACGCCTAGAACTGTCAGAATCCTTGCTATCTCCTTGGTGCTGGGCTTGTCGAGTGTCAGCTGTTCCAGAACCTTTAACTCCTTGTCTCCAGCCTTTGCTGACAGGACACACCTTAGGGCTAGCTGGCGCATCTTCTTGGGCATGGCTTGCCTGTAGCTTCTGGTCTTGGGACCGAAGATGATGCCACCCCCTCTTCGTAGTGGTGACTTCCGACTACCAGCCCGGGCTAGTCCGGTGCCTTTTTGACGGAACAGCTTCTTGGTGCTGCCCGTGACCTCGCCGCGGGTTTTAGTATTGGCTGTTCCTTGGCGAGCATTTGCTTGCTGCCTTGTTATTGCCTGATGAACCACTGCCTGATTGAACGGTACACCAAAGACGTCATCACTTATCTTGATGTGCTTAACCACTTCTCCGGTCAGGCTATAAACTGGGACTCGCACTTTCTTCCTTCTCCCTAACCTCTTCAGCGGAAGCCGGAGCTTTCTTGGTGGCTTCCTTTGAATTCTGTCTCTTTGACTTCTGTATTAGGAGCAGTCCGTTCCTACCCCCGGGTATTGCCCCCTTAATCAATAATAGATTATGCTCTGGGTCGACATCAAATACCTCCAGGTTTTGTACGGTCACTCTCCTGTTCCCCATGTGTCCCGCCATGCGCATTCCTTTAAACACCCTCCCTGGGGAGGTAGTGGCGCCTATAGAGCCCGGGGCGCGATGTCGGTCTGACTGCCCATGCGTTTTGGGGCCACCAGCGAAGTGGTGGCGTTTTACCACACCGGCAAAACCCTTACCCTTTGACACTCCGGTGACATCAACCAGGTCGCCTGCCTTGAACAGGCTGGCATCAACCTTGTTGCCGGTTTCAATGGCTTCGATGTTGTCTACCGTAAACTCTCTCAGATACCTGAACTGCCCTGGTTTTTGGGGCTGCCCTTCTTGAGGGGGCTTGAGCCTCTTGGGTTCACCAAAACCAAGCTGGACAGCATTGTATCCATCCCTGGCTAGTGTTTTAATTTGTGTTATCGTGCATGGTCCGGCCTCGACAGCACTTACTGCCTCAGACTTGCCATTGTCGCTGAATATTTGGGTCATACCCAGCTTTTTGCCGACGATACCTTTAATCTCTGTTGTCATTGTCTTACCGTCCACACACTCTTTCTCTTATAGCTTAATATCTATCTCAACCCCTGAAGGTAGGTTCAGGTTGGTCAAGGCGTCTATGGTTTTAGAACTTGTCTCTATAATATCAATAAGGCGTTTATGAGTCCGAATTTCAAACTGCTCCTGCGAGTCCTTGTCTATGAAGGGTGAGCGAATGACGCTGAACTTCTGGATATGGGTAGGCAGGGGTACCGGTCCAGAAACAACAGCCCCGGAGCGTTCTACAGAGACTACAATCTGCTCGGCAGCTTGGTCCAGTATCTTATGGTCAAAGCTCCTCAGTTTGATACGAATCTTCTGTTTGGGCATAAAAAACACCTCACTAAGCTGCTTTAGAATCCTGGCTGCCTATCCTCTCCCTGCAGTTTTAATTTCGTCTGCCAGTTCAGCTGGCAGTTTCTTATATTGATAAAATTCCAAAGAGTGGGTAGCCCTGCCTTGAGTTAGTGACCTTAGGCTGGTAGTGTAGCCGAAGGTCTCAGCTAAGGGTCTGAAGGAGTGAATGGTGCACCATTCACCGTGGGTTTCTATAGTCTCGATGTGCCCCCTCTTCGAATTCAGGTTACCTATTATATCTCCGAGAAACTGCTCTGGGGTAACTATGTCCAGCTTCATAATGGGCTCCAGAAGGATAGGTTTAGCCTTCAGGACGCCATTCTTTAGTGCCATTGAACCAGCCATCTTAAAGGCTAGCTCTGAGGAGTCGACCTCATGGTAGCTGCCATCGTAGAGGCTTGCTTTGATGTCAACCACAGGGTAGCCAGCTATTATTCCTGTTTGCATGGCTTCCTTGATACCGGCCTCTACTGCCGGGATGTATTGCCTGGGTATTACTGTCCCTTTGATACGGTCCACAAACTGAAAACCACCGCCTTGTTCCATAGGCTCAAGCTCAAGGCAGACATGTCCGTATTGGCCATGCCCCCCGGTTTGCCGGACAAACTTGCCTTCTGTTTGCACCGGTACAGTAATGGTTTCCTTATAGGCAACCCGTGGCTTGCCTACTTTCGCTCCAACCCTGAATTCGCTTAGTAGCCTGCTTGCTAGGACATCCAGGTGAAGCTCGCCCATACCTGAGATAACCGTCTGCCCTGTTTCCTGGTTGTAATTTACCTTGAAGGTGGGGTCTTCCTCAGCCAGATTGCTCAGGGCGCCCCACATTTTATCCTGGTCGGCCTTAGTTTTGGGTTCGATAGCAATAGAGAGCACCGGTTCGGGGAAGCGGATGGATTCAAGGAGCACCGGTTGGGATTGGTGACACAGGGTATCACCGGTAAAGGTGTCCTTGAGTCCCAGGGTGGCTACGATGGTTCCGGTATCGGCTTCGGCTACTTCCTCACGATGGTTGGCGTGCATTAGCAGTAGCCGTCCAATGCGTTCCTTTTTACCGCGAGTCGAGTTGAATATCTGTGCCCCGGCTTCTATCTTACCGGAATACACTCTAAGGTAGACCAACCTGCCCATAAAAGGGTCGGAGACTATCTTGAAGGCAAGTGCTGAAAAGGGGGCATCATCACTGGCGGGTCTAATGACTTCTTTTTCTGTCTTGGTATCAATAGCCTTTAGTGGAGGCATGTCCAGTGGTGAGGGAAGGTAGCTTACAATGGCATCAAGCAGGAAACGGACGCCTTTGTTTCTCAGGGCACTGCCGCAAAGAATAGGTACCCCCTTGTTGGCTAGGGTTACCCTTCTCAGGGCTTGTCTTAAATCGTCGGTGGTAATATTATGGTCTTTAAGATAGGCGTCCATAATCTTATCATCGACCTCAGCCAGTTTCTCGATTAGTTCTTGGCGGAATCTATCGCATGTTGCTTGTTCTGATTCAGGGATAGCTACCTCACGTGGTTCTGAATCAGGGTCTCCACTAAAGCTCCAGGCCTTATACTCTATCAGGTCGATAATACCCTCGTATGAATCCTCCTGACCTAGAGGGAGTTGAACAGGCAGGGGATTGGCGTTCAGCCGGTTCTTGACCATGGATAAGCAGCGTTTAAAATTGGCACCGGCTCGGTCCATCTTGTTGATGAAGCAAATTCGGGATACATTATATCTATCGGCCTGTCGCCATACTGTCTCTGATTGAGCCTCGACGCCGGCCACGGCATCGAAAACTACTATCCCGCCGTCTAGCACCCTCAGGCTGCGCTCTACCTCGGCTGTGAAATCCACATGCCCCGGGGTATCAATGATATTGATGCGATTATCGTGCCAGTAGCAGGTGGTGGCTGCTGCCGTGATAGTTATGCCGCGCTCTCTTTCCTGCTTCATCCAGTCCATCACCGTCGTTCCTTCATCTACCCCGCCAATCTTATAGGTGCGGCCGGTGTAATATAGCATCCTCTCGGTGACGGTTGTCTTGCCGGCATCAATATGAGCGATAATAGCTATATTTCGTATATGGTCTAGTGGGAAACTTCTGGGCATAGCCCCATCCTTTATACTGAACTTTGCCGATACTGGGTTTCTTGTTATAACCTTAGAACTGATAATAGTAACCTCTCACCATCTGTAGTGGGCGAAAGCCCGGTTGGCTTCAGCCATTTTATGAGTGTCATCACGCTTTTTAATGGTTGCCCCTTGCCCTTTTGAGGCATCGCCAAGCTCGGCGGCTAGTTTCTCGGCCATGAATTTGCCTGTTCTGGCCTTGGCTGATTTTAATAGCCATCGTATAGCCAGCGATAGACTGCGGTCTGGACGAACCTCCATTGGGACCTGGTAGGTGGCTCCTCCAACCCGGCGTGGCTTAACTTCAAGCAGGGGGGTTGCATTCTTCACTGCCTGTTCTAAGACATTGACCTGGGTTTTGGCTCCCTCTCTCTCCAGGATGTCTAAAGCATCGTATATGATTCCCTCTGCCGTGCTTTTTTTGCCGCATATCATTATTTTATTGATTATCTTGGCCACAGTTACATTGTGGTATTTAGCATCGGGGGGTGTTTCTCTTTTAGCCGCTCTGGCCCGCCTTGACATTTTTCCTCCTTATTTTATGAGCTCTCACCCTGGCTTGTGCTCTGTTTGGCCCCGTACTTACTGCGACCCTGACGGCGGTTGGCGACGCCGCTGGCATCCAGTGCTCCTCGTATGATGTGATAGCGGACACCAGGCAGGTCCTTCACTCGTCCTCCGCGGATAAGGACCACGGAGTGTTCCTGCAGCTCGTGTCCCTCACCGGGGATGTAGGCTGTTACCTCCATCCCGTTGGACAGTCGCACCCTAGCTATCTTACGCAGGGCTGAATTGGGCTTCTTTGGGGTGGTAGTCTTGACCTGGATGCAGACCCCTCGTTTCTGCGGGGAGCCCTTCCCCTGCTTTGTCCTGTTCTTCAAAACATTGTAAGTAAGCTGTAATGCCGGTGTCTTATTTTTCTTAGCAATCCTCTTGCGCCCTTTGCGGACGAGTTGATTAACTGTCGGCATCTATTTCTCCTAACCTATACAATGTTAATGGATGAGCTGGGGCTCATCCATTAATACTAATAGTAATAGATTGAACACAGATTTTCAACCTATTTAACTATCGACTGGATTACCAAGCAACAGTTCTTAAATTTACCATAGTCGGGGGCTGGCTGTCAACAACCCTGTGAGTGGGTTTCATTTGCTTTTGGTTGAAACTCGTTGGCAAGGTGTTTCATAATCCTCTTATACACAAGTATAGGGGGGTAAAATGCTACGAAGAATTTACAAGTTATTCACGGTTGAGACATTGCTATCTCTTTTTGCCATATTCCTATGGGTTATGCAGTGGTGTCAAACATATACAGGAATGGTTAGCGTCTCAATGGTCTTTAGAAAATGGGGTGGGGATATGGCTATAGTTATTGCGAAGGGTATTTATTGGGTATCATTCGTTATAGTAGCCATATTGTTTTCGCTATTAGTTATTAAATTTGTTTCTTGGATAAGGGATAGGGGAAGGGGGGGGGAAGGTGAATAATCTTAAATCAAACACAAATGGTGAATTAGATAGGTTAACAGAAGCAATAGAGAACTTAAATAAGACCATAGCAAAGGAACATAAGGAATGGAAGAGAAGGCACAAGGCGTAGATATACCACCCTGTAAATACTGTGGTTCTAATGCCGTAGTCAAGTTTGGCACATATAAGGGTGTTCAGCTTTACTGGTGTAAGTTCTGTAAGCGCAAGTTCAAGGCTGATGATACCCTGTTTCATATGAAAACCCCCACTAATCAAATATCCTCTGCCGTCAACTCGTATTATGAGGGTATGCCGATTAGGGCTGTCCGCAGGCATTTACAGCAGGAACACAGCCACGCCCCCTCAACTGCCACGATATACGAGTGGATACAGAAATATACGCAGTATGCTACAGACAGCGTTAAGAGCTATCAGCCAAGGGTAGGCGATACTTGGGTTGCCGATGAAACGATGCTGGAGATAGACGGGCAGAATGTGTGGTTCTGGGACATAATTGACGATAAAACACGCTATCTACTGGCGACACGCATATCAAGAAGTCGCACCACGCAGGATGCCCAAATGCTCATAGACAGAGCTATCAAGAAAGTGGGCAAGCCACCCAAAGTAGTTGTTACCGATAAACTCGCATCGTATCTTGATGTATCTTACGGCAAGGGGGCAGAACACAGGCAAGGCTCACCATTTGCCGTTGAAGATAACACGCAAAAGGTAGAGAGATTTCACGGGACATTAAAACAGCGCACAAAGATTATGAGAGGGCTTAAAAACCTTGAGAGTGCCATAGACTTCACTAACGGCTGGCTGGTTCACTATAATTACTTGAGACCTCACGAAGCCCTAGATGATAAGACTCCAGCCGAAGTAGCAGGGATAGACTACCCCTATGATAACTGGGCCTGACATCATACGCAAGCATAAGCCCTCAAGGAAGCCCATAATAGAGCATAAGCCCAGAGGTTCTGTCAGATTGCCCGAAACAAGGATTAGTAAGGCACGCAAGCGACGCAGGAAGCCAAAAGTTGGGAAGAGAGAACTTGTTCGTGTAAGAGACCCATTGGATAGATATTATCTAGGACACAAACTTAGACCCCCTGAATTGAGGGGCAGATTATGAATAGGAAGGAGGAAACGGTGCGGGCTAGTGGGATGTCCCAATTGGCAGTAGGGGAAGCTAGCGTAAACTTACCGCTGGCTATCTCTTATGGGAGATTAGCCACCATTGTTAGGATTGCATTTGTGAACGCAATCACAATAGCAACCTTAACGAAGGTAGTTGTTATTTTTGCCAATTTGTGGCAGACCTCCCGTGTTAATGTAGGTTTTGCTGATTACAAGCAAATCCTCAAGAACAATAGGACATCTCCACTAGCCCTCATTCACACCAGCCTATAATTATTATAAGTTATGGAAACAACTAAAAGCAAACAATACCTGTGAGTGAGTTTACGGGGATAATGGGCAGAGGGTTCGGGCAGGTGGGGATTTATAGCTTTACAGCGTGTGGGCTTTTACCCGATTTATCTTGCATGGAGCGAATTATTGGTATATACTATTCCACTACTAATGGTATGGTTACTGAATAATATAGTTTGGGGGGGTGAACCATGAAGTTAACTTGCCTTCAGGAGAACCTGAATCGTGGGCTTAGTGTGGTAGGGAGAGCGGTAGCTACCAGAACGACCCTGCCTATAACCAATAATGTTCTCTTAGCCACTGACCAGTCCCGTCTCAAGCTTGTTGCTACCAATCTGGAAATGGCTATTAGTTACTGGATTGGTGCTAAGGTGGAGGAGGAGGGAGCAATCACTGTGCCTGCCCGGCTTCTCACCGAGTTTATTAGCTCCTTGCCCAATGAGACAGTTGAGATTAGTCTTTCCCCTCGGACCAAGACCCTGGGGTTGAAGTGTGCCCGGTTTGAGGCACGAATCAGCGGGGTTGATGCCGAGGATTTTCCACCTGTACCCAGGGTGGAAAAGGGTATTGCCACCAAGATTGAGGCTGAAACTCTTCGTCAGGGGGTTAGCCACGTTGTTTTTGCGTCTGCTACCGAGGAGTCCCGTCCGGTGCTGACCGGTGTTGATGCCGGGTTTGACGGGGATTTGCTGACGCTGGCGGCGGCTGACGGCTTTAGATTGGCT
>DAOUMH010000034.1:0-34504 GCA_034411815.1 Dehalococcoidales bacterium
AGCTTTCTGCTGGTTTCGGCGATTGTGGCTCCCTGGCTGAGATGGATTTCAGCTTCCCTGAGTTTGTTGACGATCTGTTCCGGAGTGTATGTCTTCCTGACCATTTATCCCCCCTTTTTGTCCTTTCAGACTAACCATTATACCTGGATACCTTTTTGGGGGGCAGGTCAGATTCCTATCTAATTAGCCTTGATTCGTTTCCCGTTAAGATAATAGCACATATGTTCTATTATGGCTATAGCATCTTGTCGTGATTTAGCAACCTGGATTGCTATTGTGCTGCGGGCGTTATAAAATGGGCTGGGTCTGGAAAATGAGTGTTGTCAACCAGCTTTACCAGTTACAGGAGATTGGCTTGGCGATTGATTCCAATGAGCGAGCCCTGAGTCAGGTTGTCGGTAAGCTCGGAGAAAATCAGGCGGTGGTCAGTGCTCAAGCCGGACTTGCCCTGGAGCAGCAGCGCCTGGAAGACTTGAGTCATCAGCAGCATTCCGCAGAGTGGGAGATAGACGACCTTTCAGCCAGGATTAGTGCTGCCGAGGAGAAGCTCTATGGCGGACAGATGGGCAACCCTAAGGAGCTGGCTAATCTTCAGAGCGAGGTCGCTGAGTTGAAGGTCAGACGTGACCATGTGGAGGATAAGGCTTTAGCTGTGATGGAGCAGGTTGAGCTGGCTACGGCGGATGTAGCCAGCAGGAGCAGCAATCTTAAGGACCTGGAGGCTGACTGGCACCGCCAGCAGCAGCAGCTATCTGTAGAGTCGGAGCGGCTCAAGACCGTGCTGTCCGAGCTTGGTCACAGGCATGAACAGTTGCTGGCCGGGATTGATCCCCAGACAGCTGAATTCTACCATGAGCTCAAGAAGCAGAAGGGGACAGCCGTGGCTAAGGTAGAACAAGGGGTATGCGGCGGTTGCCGAATATCACTGACCACTAACGAGCTGCAACGGGTGAGAACCGGTAAGCTGGTGCAGTGCAGTAGTTGCGGGCGTATCCTGTTCTTTGCCTGAGCAAGTGGAGAAAAAGCCAATGCCGGTGAAAAGAGTGGTAATACAGGCTGATGGCGCCGCTGAGCCTAACCCGGGTTCAGCAGCTATAGGCGCTACCATAAAGAGTGAGACGGGTAGCCTGATTGCTGCTATTTCCCAGAGCATTGGCAGGGCAACCAACAACCAGGCGGAATACAGGGCCATTATTGCGGCTCTGGAAAAAGCCATTGAGCTGGGAGCCAGACAGGTTGATATAAGACTGGATTCGCAACTGGTAGTCAGGCAGGTTGGTGGTGGGTATCGGGTGAAGAATACGGGGCTCAAGCCCTTATATCAGCGGGTGAAGCAGCTGCTGGGCTTACTGGAGGGCTTTACTATCACTCATATTCCCCGTGAGCAAAACGCAGAGGCTGATAATCTGGCCAGTATGGCTTTAAGACGATCTCATACTATTCCCTGATAATAGCCATCATGCCCAGCATTGCCAGGCAGGCGAGCCCGGCTCCCAGGTAGAAGGGGGCTGCTGGGCTGATAGTCTGCCACAGCCAGCCAGCGAGCAGGCTGGCGGGTAGGAGGGTGAGTCCGACCACACCGTGATACAAGCCATAGGCTGTGCCTCTTCTCTCCTCAGGCACTAGATCAGCGACCAGGGCTCGAGCTACCCCTTCGGCTATCCCGTAATATATTCCATAGCAGGCAAAGAGCAGCCACACCTGCCACAGGCTTGATGCCAGGGCAAATCCCAGATAGGTCAGGGCATAGATGAGCCAGCCCAGGGCGATAACTCGCTTCCTCCCCAGCCTGTCCGACAGCATACCAGCCGGTAGGGAGGTAACTGCATAGGTGATATTAAACAGGACAAGCATTAGGACTACATGGATAAGGGGTACTTCCAGATTCTGTGCCCGCAGAATGACAAAGAAGTCGCTGGAATTACCTAGGGTGAATACTGCCATAATAGCCAGAAATAGCTTGAAACGGGTATCAAAGCCGGCGGTTGGTTTGCTCTGGGTCGACCCGCTGCGTGAGCTATCAGCTGGTGTGGGTCTCTTCTTCTCGCTAACGAAGATTAGCAGCACCAATACCGCTAGCACTGCCGGCACAATACCCACCACTACCAGCCACTGGTAGGTCTTTAGACTGAGCTCCAGCCCCCCGCCCTGAACGAGGTATATAACAATGGCGGCTATAGCCAGTCCCAGCACAGCCCCCGATGTGTCCATAGCTCGGTGAAAACCGAAGCCCTTGCCTCTTTCGCCGGCCGGGACGGAATCGGCAAGCAGGGCATCGCGTGATGAGGAGCGGATGCCCTTGCCCATTCTGTCGGTAAATTTAATCCCCAGCACCGCTCCCCAGGTTGAAGCCAGATACATAAATGGCTTGGCGATGGTGGAGATACTATAACCGGCTATCGCCAGGGGCTTACGCTTGCCTATTTTATCGCTAAACCAGCCGCTGAATATCCTGAAGATGGCGTCGATGCTCTCCGATAGCCCTCCGATAAGACCTATGGCCAGGAACGGTGCCTTCAGCACATTGGCTAGGAAGAGGGGGACAAGGGTAAAAATCATCTCGCTGCTGATGTCGGTAAGCAGGCTGACTATACCCAGAAAGAAGACATTGGGGCTGAGACTGAAAATCTGGCGGTGTTTCGGATATGCTTTTTCACTAGACGGTGTCTTCATTTCTACGCAGTATACTACGCCCTGACTGACAAGGTAAGCCCGTAGAGTGGGTTCAAGCGAGGGAGGGGTAGATAAGAAGCTCCTTGACTGCTCGGCTGTCAGTGGCTAGACTGTGGCAGTAGGCTGATGAAGGTTATAGGTCTTACTGGTGGCATAGGTAGCGGCAAGAGCACTGTATCGCGGTTTCTGGCTGAGCTGGGGGCGGTTGTCCTGGATGCTGATAAGGTGGGGCACGAGGTGTTCAAGCCTGATACCGATGCATGGCGTGAAGTAGTAGCTGTCTTTGGCAGGCAGATTCTTGCTCCCGGTGGTGAGATTGACCGTAAGAAGCTGGGTGAGCTTGTGTTCGGAAAGCCCGAATCTCTGTCGCGGTTAAATCAGATAATGCACCCCCGGATGTATGACATAGTAAAGGCTCGGTTTGAGGAATACCGGCAGCAGGGGGTGGGGGTGGTAGTGCTTGAGGCTCCGCTTTTGGTAGAGGCTGGCTGGACTTCGTTGGTGGACGAGGTCTGGGTTGTTGTAGCCTCTGAGCCTTCGGTTCTTGGACGGCTTAAAGGGCGGGTCGGGCTGTCTCGGGAGGAAGCTCTGGCTCGCATCCGTTCCCAGTTGTCTAATGAGGAGCGGGTAAAACACGCTGATGTGGTCATCAATAGTGATGGTGACCTTGATGGGCTGAGGGCAAGGGTGAGCGAGCTGTGGCAGGGGCTCCGGTTATAAAACCCTTTTATCAGCCACTTAAGAGTAAAAAGGTTCCCGGGTCAGAGCTTGACACCCAGCTACCGCAATTGGTAGAATAGCTTGTTTAACGGAGGTAGTGAGATTTACGCGATTATTGAGACTGGCGGTAAGCAGTGTAGGGTATCCCCAGGTCAGGTTATAGATGTAGAGCGTCTGAATGTGGCTAAGGGCGATACTGTTGAGCTGGATAGGGTGTTGTTTATTGCCGATGGTGATAAGGTAGCCGTGGGCACGCCTGTCATTGATGGGGCAAGGGTAATTGCTACCTCGCAGGGGGATGGCAAAGGGGATAAGGTTATTGTTTTTAAGTATAAGCCGAAGGTGCGTTACCGCCGGAAGGCCGGGCACCGCCAGCTTTATACCAGATTGACTATTGATAGTATAGTTGGTCTTGAGGCTAAGTCTGATGAGCCAAAGAGGATCCGTCGGAGCAAAAAAGAGGTGAAGACAAGTGGCACATAAAAAGGGAGGTGGCACTAGTCGTAACGGTCGGGACAGCCAGTCCAAGCGGCTTGGTGTGAAGAGGTATGCCGGGCAGAGTGTAAGGGCTGGCACTATCTTGGTTCGGCAGCGGGGCACGCGCCTTCACCCTGGCAACAATGTGGGTGTGGGCAGGGATTATACCCTCTTTGCTCTCATTGATGGCGTCGTCAAATTTGAGCCCACCAGTAATAACAGGAGGCAGGTCAGCGTTTACGCTGGCTAGAGTTATGAAGGATAAGATTCACCCCCAGTATTACCCTGATGCTAAGGTGGTTTGTTCCTGTGGTAATACCTTTACCACCGGTTCGACCAAGAAGGTGCTGAAGGTTGAGGTGTGCAGCAAATGCCACCCTTTCTTTACCGGGGAGCGTAGGATGGTAGATACTGCGGGGCGGGTGGAGAGATTTAAGCGACGCTATAAGTTAGAGGGTTGAACTGTATAGACTGAGAGGTAGGAGCGGTGCTGCTAAACCGCTCCTTTTTGTTTATTAAGGGAGATTTATCGTGGCTAGCGGGTTTCATTACGGGGGTCAGGCGGTTATTGAGGGGGTGATGATGCGGGGGCAGCGGAGTATGGTAACGGTGGTGCGTCGTCCTAAAGGTGACCTGGTTGCGAATACACAGTCTCTGGCGACTATCTATACGAGTTGGTTGAGGAAGACCCCTTTAGTGCGGGGCATTATTGTTTTGATTGAGGCCATGGTTCTGGGTATGAAGACCCTGCTCTATTCGGCTAATGTGTCGTTGGAGGAAGAGGAGGAGGAGATTTCCGGGTGGTTGGCCTGGGTCCTGGTTGTCCTTTCTCTGGTCCTGGCTATCGGTCTGTTTTTCATAGCTCCGCTCTTCCTTACCGGCTTTGTTGACCCTTATATCGAGTCATCTCTCTTATTCCACCTGGTAGAGGGCTTTGTCCGGCTGGTTATTTTCATTGTTTACCTCAGGTTGATGATGCTGGTGCCTGATATTAAACGGGTATTTTCTTACCATGGTGCTGAGCATAAGACGGTGAATGCCTATGAGGCTGGTGTTCCGCTAGAGGTGGAAGCAGTCAGGGAGTATAGCACTGCTCATGTGCGTTGTGGCACCAGCTTCCTGTTCACAGTCATGGTTATAGCCATCTTGGTTTTTGCTATTATCGGGCAACAATCGGTGTGGCTGATGGTGTTGTGGCGGGTGGCCCTTATCCCGGTTATTGCTGCCCTTAGTTATGAGGTTACCTATTTCGGGGCTAATCACTCTAAGAATGTCCTGGTCAGGGCTATCCTGGCTCCCGGTTTGTGGTTACAGGCACTGACGACGAGGGAGCCGGATGATAGCCAGCTAGAGGTTGCTATATCGGCATTAAAGAGGGTGATAGAGATTGACCAGCCTGAGGGGGAGGCAGTTCAGGAGCCTTCCTAATGGCTTGCCTCTATATCCTGTTTGTTTAGCTGCTGAAAGAAGCAGGTCTTATTACCGGTGTGACACACCGGGCCGGTGGGGTGTCCTATGACCAGGATAGTATCGCTGTCGCAGTCCTTCCATACCGAGCTTACTTTGATGTAGTTGCCCGAGGTCTCTCCCTTGTGCCATAGCTCCTGTCGGCTGCGGCTGTAGAACCAGGCTTCGCCGGTGGATAGGGTTCGGTGCAGTGCCTCCTTATCCATATAGCCCAGCATCAGCACATCGCCGGTATCAACATCCTGAGCTATAGCCGGGATAAGCCCTTTTTCATTAAACTGTAAACCTTCCATTGCTTTACCCTCTTTACCCCCTTACTAGAAAGGGGGAGAATTAATTTTTTGAAGAGACCTGCCTCTTCAATCTGTCCCTGACGGGGTGGGTTTCTTTATCTAGCTGACAGCCTGTAGTGCCTGCTTTAGATTGATGTCCCCGGTGTATAGTGCCTTGCCTACTATGGCCGCTTCTACCCCGAGTGATTTCAGCATTTTAAGGTGAATCAGTGATGAAATCCCGCCGGAGGCGATGACAGGTATCCTGGTAGTGTTTGTCAGCTCGGCGATGGCGACGAAGTTTGGCTCGGTGACGGTGCCATCACGGCTGATATCGGTGTGGATAAAACGTCTTACCCCGAGCTGTGCCATGGACTTGGCGAATTCCGCAGCCTTTAGCCTTGTTTCTTGACGCCAGCCGCGTATAGCAATATATCCATCCCGGGTATCAATGCCGGCAATGACGGATTCTCTGAACCTGCGGCATGCCTCTTCAATCAGCTTGGGGTCTTCGACAGCGGCTGTACCCAGGATGACACGCTCTATTCCGGCCTTGAGCAATTGTTCTATCGTTTCCATCTGACGGATGCCACCACCCAGTTGGGTAGGTATCAGTACCGCATTGGCTATTTCCTTTATGATATCTAGGTTATGGAGCTCACCCGTAGCCGCACCATCAAGGTCAACTATGTGCAGTCTCGGTGCTCCCAGGGATTGCCATCGCAGGGCTACATCTAACGGGTCGTCAGAGAATACCGTTTCCTGGTTGTAGTCGCCCTGATACAGTCGGACGCACCTACCGTTTCTAAGGTCTATAGCTGGTATTATCTCTATTTTAGTATCACCTCACAGATTAATGTTGGAGTACTTTCTCCACGGCCTGGCTACGGTTTTATTCTCCAGAACATCTAGTGCCCTGTTTATGACCTTTCGGGTGTCGCTGGGCATTATTATATCATCAATATAGCCTCGCTCGGCTCCGCAGTATGGATTCTCATACAGTTCGCTGTATTCCTTTATCCTCTGCGCCCTTACTTCCTCCGGGTTCTCGGCTTCTTTCGTCTCTTTGGCAAAGATGACGCTGGCTGCAGTATCGGCACCGACGATGGTTACCTGGGCTGTAGGCCAGGCAAAGACGAAATCACCGCCGATACTTTTATCCAGCATCCCGTGGTGGGCACCGGCGTAGGACTTCCTCAATATGATTGAAATCAGGGGTACCGTAGCGTCAGCCCAGGCGAAGAGGAGCTTGGCACCATGGCGCAGGATACCTTTCCGGTCTTGCTCGGAGCCTATCATGTAGCCGGGAGAGTCCTGGAGGGTGATTACCGGGATGTTAAATAGGTCACAGAACCTGATGAATCTGGCTCCTTTGTCGGCGGCGTCAATATCAATGGCTCCTGCTGCCCACATCGGTTGATTTGCCCAGATGCCTACCGTGCGTTTATTAAGCCGGGCGAAGCCGGTTATTACATTTTTGGCATAGAGCCCTAGTGTCTCGAAGAAGTAGCCGTCATCTACTATCGCCGTGATTATCCTTTTCATATCATAGGGCTGGTTCGGCTGGTCGGGTAGTATTGTGTCTAGCTCGGGGACTAACCGCTCCGGGTCGTCATCACTCTCACTGCGGGGTGGTTTTTCCCTGTTGTTGGAGGGCAGCAGGGATAGGAGTTCCTTGGCTTTATCTAGGGCGTCTTTGTCGTTTTCGGCTGTCACGTGGGTTTGCCCTGATTTGGCTGCATGGACCTTCCATCCCGAGAGTTCGTCGAGGGTGATTTCCTCTCCGAGCTGGGCTTTGACAAAGGCAGGGCCGGCAATGCCCATGAAGCCGGTATTTTTGGTCTGGATGAGGAAGTCCTGCATTATCGGGTGGTAGGCTTGCCCGCCGAGGCAAGGCCCCATCAGCAAAGCTATCTGGGGAACTATACCTGATGCCATGATTTGAGCCCGGAATAACCAGCCATAAGACTCCAGCGTATCCATTCCTTCCTGAAGTCGGGCACCTCCCGAGTCATTCATACTTACAAATGGCCAGCCTTGTTCCCTGGCGAGGTTTATGGAGCGGACGAACTTGATACCGTGGTGTTCACCGAAGGTTCCGGCCATAGCCATATAGTCCTCGGCAGCGACGACAACATATCTGCCGTTTACCTTGCCGAAGCCGGTTATGACCCCCTCGGCAGGTATTTCCCTCTTGTCTAACCCGAAGGCGGTTGTTCTATGCTTGACGAATAGTCCTATCTCGGTGAATGTACCGGGGTCAAAGAAGTATTCCACCCTTTCCCGCGCTGTCCATTGCCCGGCCTTATGGCGCTTTTCGATAGCCTTAATGTCTCTGCTTCCCTTTATCTTTTCCCGCTTCTGCTGGTATTGCCTGAACGCTTCTTTAGGTGCTGGCATTTTAACAGGCCTTTCCTTTTTTAGCCTAGATGAATCCTACCCTTTGCTTGACCGTAGACAGGGTCTTCTCGGCTATAGGTTTGACTCTGGCTGCCCCCTCGGTTAATAGTGAATCAATGTAAGCCGGGTCAGCTGCCAGTTTCTGGTACTTAGATTGTAGCGGGCGCAGACCTTCAATAATTACCTCGGCCAGTTCTCGCTTAAAGTTGGCGTAGCCTTTCCCGTCAAACCGTGCCTCAATGTCTGAACGGCTGAGCTTGGTGAAGGTTTTGTAGATGACCAGTAGGTTGTTGATTCCCGGGCGGTTTTCATCAAAGCGGATTTCCCGTAGCGAATCTGTAGTAGCGTGCATGACCTTTTGCCGGATGGCTTCTGGGGTATTGAGGAGATAGATTGCATGACCATACCCGTCTTCGCTTTTACTCATTTTCATGGTGGGGTTATCAAGGCTCATGATGCGTGCTCCTATCTTGGGCATAAGAGCCGAGGGCAGTTTGAAGGTATCGCCATAGATTGAGTTGAATCTTTGGGCAGTGTCCCTTGTCAGCTCAACATGTTGCTTCTGATCCTCGCCAACCGGCACCAGGTCTGTTCCATATAGTAAGATGTCGGCGGCCATAAGCGCCGGGTAATCAAAGAGACCGACACTAACCTGTTCCCTCTGTTTCCTGGCCTTTTCCTTGAATTGTGTCATACGTTGCATCCATCCCATCGGGATGAAGCAGTTCAGGATCCAGGCTAGTTCAGCGTGGGCAGTAACGTGCGATTGGATAAATACGGCTGATAGCTTGGGGTCTATACCGGCAGCAAGAAGTAGGCAGGCTACCTCACGTATCTTCGCTCTTAGAACCTGAGGGTCCTGTAGAACGGTGATGGCGTGTAAGTCGACAATGCAAAAGATGCTGTTGAACTCTGTTTGTGATTCTGCCCACTGCCGGATGGCAGCCAGATAGTTCCCGATGTGGATGTTGCCCGTTGGCTGGATGCCGGAAAATACTCGTTTTTTCATCTACTCTTCCTTTGCCGAAAGTGTAACATAAAGGGGAGCGTAACCACAAGGTGAGCTTGACTAATTTCAGGCTGTCCAGTAGCATAGGTAGGTTCGGGGTAATAGTGATTAGAAGCTTTAATGGCATTACGCCCAATATAGCCAGGTCAGCCTTCATCAGCGAGACGGCTTATGTTGTTGGTGATGTGGAGATTGGTGAAAACTCCGGTATTTGGCCTGGGGCTGTGGTCAGAGGCGACTTCGCCAGCATCAAGATTGGTTGCAATACCATGATTGAGGACAATTGTGTGGTTCATACCAGTGAGCTGCCGATGGTAATAGGTGATAATGTGCTCATCGGTCACAGTGTGGTGGTGCACGGGGTAAAAATCGGCAACAACACCCTCATCGGCAATAATGCTACCGTGCTGGATAATACTAAAATTGGCAACTTCTGTATCATCGGCGCCGGTTGTCTGGTCAGTCAGGGCATGGAAATCCCGGACTACTCGTTCGTTGTTGGTATCCCAGCCAAGATTAAGGGGCAGGTTTCTTCAGAGCACCTCCTGCAGCTACAGCAAGACTCTCAGACTTACGCCGGGTTCGTTGAGTTGTATAAACAGCAGGGTCTCTAGGCTGTCGGAGGATCTACATCTTCTCCGGGACTGTCATCCCCATAAGGTGGAGGGTTTTAGCTAGGGTGAGCTTGGCTGCTTCCACCAGCTTGAGACGAGCTTTGGTTAGCGCCTCATTATCTTGGGAGACGACCCGGCATTGCTTGTAGAAGCTGTGAAATACAGTAGCCAGGTCCTGAGCGTAATAGGCGAGGTGGTGGGGTTCTAGGGTGCGGGCTACTACCTCGACAACCTCGGGTAGTAGTATCATCCGTCGTATCAGGGCTAGCTCGGGCTTGGTGGTTAGCAGGGAAACATCCCCGGCTCCCCAGTCAATCTTCCTCTGCCGGGCCAACTGGAAGATACTGGCGATGCGGGCGTGGGCATACTGAACATAGTAGATGGGGTTGTCCGGTGACTCTTTCTTGGCTAGTTCCAGGTCAAAGTCCATCTGGCTGTCGGCCGAGCGGGATAAGAAGAAGAAGCGGCAGACATCAGCCCCCACTTCGTCCACTACCTCGCGCAGGGTAATGAGGTCACCGCTGCGCTTGGAAATACGGACTATCTCCTCGCCGCGGCGCAGGGTAACCATCTGGGAGATTATTACTTGCAGCTGCTCGGGGTTGATGCCTAGGGCACTAATCACTGCTTTCACTCGTGATACATGTCCCTGGTGGTCAGCTCCCCAGATATTAATCACCTTATCAAACTTGCGTTCTAGAAACTTGTTGTAGTGGTAGGCAATGTCGGAGGCAAAATAGGTGGGTGAGCCGTCACCGCGCACTACTACATTATCCTTGTCCTCACCCAGGGCGGTGGATGCAAACCAGGTAGCCCCTTCCCTTTCCTCAATATAGCCTCCTTCTTTCAAAAGCGACATTACCTTCTGGTATTGCCCTTTGTCGTAGAGGTCTTGCTCGCTTAACCAGACGTCAAAACTCACACCTAGTAGCTCGAGGTCGGCCTTGATCTGGTTTATTATCTTCTCGATACCGAGGTGACCTAGCTTCAGTATCGCCTCCGGCTCGGGCAGGCTAAGGAACCTGTCTCCTGCCTCGGCAATAACCTCTCTGGCCAGGTCGACCATGTAGTTCCCGGCATAGCCGTCTGAAGGCATCTCGGCATCAATACCTGAACATTGCTGGTAGCGGGCATAGAGTGAGCGATGAAAGGCGTCTATTTGGCTGCCGGTGTCATTGAGGTAGTATTCCGTCTCTATCCTGTAGCCGGCGGCGGTGAGCACATTGGCTAGGGTGCTGCCCAGGACGGCGCCGCGGCCATGCCCTATGTGAAGCGGCCCCGTGGGGTTAACACTGACAAACTCTAGCTGTACCCGGCTACCGTTACCCAGGTCGATATTGCCGTAGGAGTCACCAGCCGACAGGATTGAGTCCACCTGCTCGGTTAACCAGTTACCTTTGAGAGTGAAATTGATGAACCCAGGTGGGGCTACAGTAATGCTGTCAATCTCAGGGCTGGGGGCTATGAGCCTTACTATATCCTCGGCAATGGTTAACGGGTTAACCCCGCTTGCTCGAGCCAGTTTCAGGGGAAGGCTTGAGGCATAGTCTCCGTGTTCCGGGTTCTGGGGGCGCTCTACTGTAACCTCGGGCAGTGTCACCGGGGGCAGCTTGCCTGATTGCTGGGCTTCGCTTGCTGCCTGTGTCAATAAGTCTATAAGCTTTTGCTTAAGCATATTACTCCGTCAGAAGATTTTTGAGCTCTTCTCTGCTGAGGTTAGCATCTCTTAATATACTCACTAGCGCCTTGGGGGTGTAATATTTTACCTTTGTGATGTGGCACAGTAACTCTTTTGCCAGTCAAGCTTTTGTAGATTTTGTGGCTTCCGCTCTGTCGTGCTAGGGTAAAGCCTACCTTTTCCAACACTCGTATTATCTCGTCAGCGGTGACCCTGGGCAACCTCTGAGTCATGCGGTTACCTCTACACTAGAAAGGCTGACAACCTCCGAAGTTGTAACTGGCTCCTTGTTGGCTAACCTATCCTCAACATGTAGCTTTATAGCATCTTTCATATTCTCAACGACCCCTTCAAAGGTCTCTCTCTGAGTGTAGCAACCCTGTAGTTCAGGGCAATAAGCAAAGTAGCCCTCTTTATCCTTCTCTACCACTATGGCAAAACGATACCCACCCATTTTAGCCTCCTAGTCCGAGCACCAGCTTTTGAATTTATTCAAACTACCTATATGCCCAAATTATAGCACAATGCTAATTAAAAAGGATAACCTATATCTTCACTGGTAGCAATCATGGTTAGGAAATAATGAGATGGTAGAAGAGTTAGCGATAAACAAAGTTAAGGACTTGGGAAATGGCACTAATTACTGATGCTATGGTAACAACGATAGCAAGCAAGCGCCAACGCCATTTTAGGCTTGCTTCGTATATTGTACCTCAATGCTTGATTGTCTCATTTAATTTTCTAAGCTCAAGGGTCTTTTCTTCTACTCCGTTTATAATAACTGGCATGAGTTTACCCCCCTACATTCATTATACTAGCATTATACTAGTGAAACTATATATACCAACCATTTTGGAGAAGAACCCCGTTTTTTGGTGGCGTATCTAGGGGATAAACCCCTTTCCACAAGTAGAATTCAGACTCGACGACCCTAGCTCCACTCTCCCGCTTCTGGCCACACCCTGGCAAGCTCCCGGGACAGGAGACGGTGCTCGCGGCTTTTCAGGCCGGGGTCTATCTCAAAAAGCCTTATCGCCTCGCTGCGAGCCAGCTCTAGCAGCCCCACATCGGAGAGCTTGGCCATGCGCAGGTCGGGCAAGCCACTCTGCCTGGTGCCGAAGAATTCCCCGGGGCCACGCAATTTCAGGTCTTCCTCGGCTAGCTGAAAGCCATCCCGGGTCTTTTCTATGACATCCAGACGCTGTCTGGCTACCTCCGACGGGTTCTCGGCTAGTAGCATACAGTAGCTCTGCTCCTCTCCCCTGCCCACCCTGCCCCGGAACTGGTGCAGCTGCGAGAGCCCGAAGCGGTCGGCACCCTCTACCAGCATCACCGTGGCGTTGGGCACATCTATGCCGACCTCCACCACCGGGGTTGAAACCAGAATATCCAGCTCGCCGGAGCGGAATTGGCGCATTACCTTATCCTTTTCCGCCGTTGACATACGCCCGTGGAGCAGCCCTAGCCTTAGCTCGGAGAAAACCTCTTGAGATAGGCGTTCATATTCAGCCACCGCTGCTCTGGCCTGGATGATTTCTGACTCCTCGACGAGAGGGCAGATGATGAAGGCTTGGCGGCCACTGGCTACCTGACGCTGGATGAAGGCATAGGCGCTGGCTCTCTGCTCTGGCTTGAGCCACTTTGTCTTTACCTCCTGTCTCCCCGGGGGGAGCTGGTCTATAACCGAGAGGTCGAGGTCACCATACAGGGTTAGAGCCAGGGTTCGCGGGATGGGTGTAGCCGTCATTACCAGCATATGAGGGCTGAACCCCTTCTGTCGTAGTGCTGAGCGCTGGGTAACACCGAAACGGTGCTGCTCGTCGACCACAGCTAACCCCATTCGGTGGAAGTCCACCCCCTTCTGGATAAGGGCGTGGGTTCCGATGACAATATCTATGTCTCCATCCAGGATGCGTTGCTGTAGTTCCTGCTTTCTGGACGGGTTAATATCACCTGTAAGTGATGCCACGGTGATGGGGCGGGGTAAGAGCCCGGAGTAGCTGTGCAGGTGAACCTCTTCTCTTTCCTGACGTCCCGCTCTGGATAGTAGGCCACAGATGGTGGTAAAGTGTTGCTCGGCTAGGATTTCAGTAGGGGCCATGAGTGCCCCCTGGTAGCCGTTGGCGGCTGCCATAATCAGTGCTGCCGTGGCTACCACAGTCTTGCCGCTGCCGACCTCCCCTTGGAGTAACCGGGACATTGGTTGCGGTTTTTGCAAATCGGCTAGCAGTTCCTTGAGAACCTTTTGCTGGGCTGTGGTTAGCTCAAAGGGTAGGGACTTTATAAAGGCGTTCAGCACCGGTGTCTTGACACTGAATGGGCTGGCCGGCTGGCTCTCCTGCCAGTCGCGTTTCTTGCTCAGTACACCTAGCTGGAGGAGAAGAAGTTCGTCAAAAGCCAGACGAAGCCTTGCCTGAGCTCTTGATTCCTCGTTCTCCGGGTAGTGAGCCTGGGTTATAGCCTGGGGTAGCTCCAGCAGGTTGCACCGTTCTTTCAGCTCTGGTGGCAGAAAGTCCTCTAACTGCCGTGCCCAATGGTCTATGACCCCCTTCATTAATTTCCTTACCTGGCGGGGGCGTAGTCCCTGAGTAAGGGGATAGAGGGGAACCAGTCGTCCGGTGTGAATTAGCTCTCTGTCCTCCGCCAATTCCCATTCCGGGGATTCAAACACATGTCTCCCATTAAACAGGCTCACCTTGCCGCTGATAACCACCCGGGTATTGGTTGGTAGCTTCTTGGCCAGATAGGGGTTGTTAAACCATACTACCCTGACATTGCCTGTTTCATCGCCGACAATAGCCTCGGTGCTCCGTCTACCACCCAGCCTTATTTCCTGGGCTTGCCACACATTGGCAATAATGGTTTCCTCTTCCCCCTCGGCGAGCTGCGAGATATATTTTGTCTGGCTGTAATCAAGGTGACGGTGCGGGAAGAAGTAGAGCAGGTCCCGAACCGTCTTAATCCCCAGCTTGTTGAACTTGGTCGCCAGGCTTGAGCTGATGCCTTTAATAACGGTAATGGGTGAATCGATAGTTTGGTTGATGGATTGGTTAACCGCTGGCCTCGGGGTTCTTGCCCGTGGGGGTGACTGGCTGACTACGGGGGTTGGTTTAGCTTCATCCTTTTTGTCTGCCCCGTGCTCTATTGCCGCTAGGAAGTCAAGCACTGCCTTCACCCAGTCTTTGCGCTGTTGTTCGGGCCAGGAGGCGTAACCGGGGTTAAGCAGGTGAAGCTTGCGAAAGCGGTTGAGGAGTTGATGGCTGGTTATTGTTTCTATAGCTTGACCTGCCCAGTTACGGAGGAAGCTATCCAGACCGCCGATTACTGCTGAATCTAGATAGCCCTTTTTGTGCTCGAGCTCAAGAACCTTACGCAGAGGCTTGACATCTATTGACAAGGTTATGCCTCCGGGTTGAATACCGCTATGATGGCTTGGGGTAGGAAAAGCTCAACCTTGGTAAGTGTAGGGATGGCAATGAGAGCCTCTTCTTTGAGGGCTCGCCTTCGCCACTCCTCTGTTTGATGTTGCTTATCTTCTCCCTCAGGGCTAGAATCAGGGTTCCGGGACCGCCGTGTACCCTGAGTGCTGGCCCCAGTCTGGCTAGATGCGTCTGTCTCTTATCAAAGATTGAGCCTATGCGCTCCTTAAGCGAGCTGGCTTCATCAGGGGTGGTGCTGTGGACAATGGCCAGTTCCTGGATATTCAGGGCATTCTTTACCAGCTCAAATAAACGCTCTATACCCTTAGAACGGGTGCGGGCCAGGCCGGCGGGTAAGAGCTCGCCTTCTCGCATGGTAAGCATAGGTTTCACATTTAGTATACTGCCCAGTAACGCCTTGGCTTTGCCAATGCGCCCGCCTAGCAACAGGTATTTGAGGGTGTCAAGAACCCCGAATATGCGTATGTTGGGAATGGTCTGCCTTATCTCTTCCATTACCGTCGGCAGACCTTCTCCAGCCTGGGCTACTCTGGCGGCAGCCATAGCTATCAGCCCTAAACCCATAGATGTTGAGAGCGAATCTACTATCTCAATATGACACCTTGCCCCCGTCATCTCCCTGCCCTGCAGTGCTGAGTTATAGGTGCCACTTAATTTACTGGTAACCTGGATAGACACTATCCCGTCTGCTTCCTGAGAAAGCTTCTGGTAGACCTCAGCAAAGTCGGCTGGCGTTGGCTGGGATGTGACGGGGTGAATAGGACTCTCCACTAGTTTCTGGTAAAATTCATTCTCGCTTATATCCACCCTATCCCGGTAGACCTTGTCTCCAAAACGCAGATAGACTGGTACTACCGTAATCCCCAGTTCCTGAGCTAACTGGGTGGGGAGGTCGGCGGTGCTGTCGGTTACAATCTTAACTGTCATTAACTACTTACCTTCCGCCTCCAGAACGGTTATCGCTATGGCACCGGGTCCGGCATATGTTCCTACCACCGGGCTGAGTGTTGACCTGTAGATGCGCTCCTTGGGGAATAATGAACCGAGGCGCTCAATCAGGCTATCAGCGTCATCGGGGGTAGTTGCATGCTCTACGGCTAGCTCCTCAATGTGGGAGAAGCCAGCTACAGAATTATACAGATAATCCATACCCGCTGCATGGGAACGAACCCTGGTTAAGGGAGACATCTCGCCATCCTTCACCGTGAGTATGGGTTTTACCGATAACATTGCCCCCAGCAACCCCTGTGCCTTGCCTATACGCCCTCCCTTGGCTAGATATTTAAGGGTGTCGAAAAACGCAAAAAGGTGCGACCGGGACATAGCCCTGCGTGCCAGGTTGGTAACCTCATCCAGGCTTGCCCCGGCTTGAGCTGTCTTGGCAGCAGCAATAACTATCAGCCCCAGGCCCATTGCCACCGTTTGCGAGTCAATCAGTTCGATACGGCACTCCTGCCCCATCATGCTCTTGGCGTTTAGAGCCGATTGATAGGTGCCACTGAGCTTGGAGGATAGGGTAATAACTAAAATCTCGTTGGTTTCCTTGGCTAGTTCAGTATAGATCTTTGTAAAGTCGGCTGGGGGGGGCTGTGTTGTAATCGGCCAGTTAGGGTCGTGGGTTAATTTATAGTAGAACTCGTCTGTGGTTATAGTGACCCGGTCGAGAAAGGATTCCTTGCCGAAGGATACGGTTAGGGGCACGATGGTAATACCCAGTCCTTGGGCTATGTCGCTGGTGATATCAGACAGGCTATCGGTTACAATCTTGACTGCCATAGTTAAACTCTCCTTTATTATTCTATGGAAACGATGTAGTTATAGTGCGGCTGACCGCCCTTGACCACCTCAACCTGAAGTTGAGGTTGCTGTTCACGGATGCTGGTGCTAACCTCCTCTGCTTCAGCCAGGTCGGTATCAGCCCCATAGTAGATGGTGGTTATCTCAGCCTTGCTTAAATCCAGCTTGGCCAGTATCTTATTAATGACATCGACGGTATTATTGCCTGCCGCCAGCAGGTCTCCGTCCAGAAGGCCGATAGTCTGTTTCTTCTTAATGTTCAGTCCGTTTAGCTGGGTGGTGCGCACTGCTCGCGTAACTTCAATTGACTTTACCGCTGCTTTTGCCCTGGTCATAATTTGAGTGTTTGTCTCAAGGTTGGCCTCGTAGTCGAAGGCTAGAAGAGCAGCTGCCCCCTGGGGAATTGTTTCTGTTGGCACCACGGCAATAGTTTTTGTCGTCAGGGACTGAACCTGCTCGGCGGTAAGCACTATGTTTTTGTTGTTAGGTAAAATAATGACCTTGTCCGGGGATACCGCCTCTACGGCTTGGAGCAAATCCTTGGTGCTGGGGTTCATTGTTTGCCCGCCGGGAACGATAGCCGTTGTTCCCAGGCTGGTAAAAACATCGCTGAGCCCGTCCCCGGCGACGACAGCAATAATGGCTATATTAGTTTCTGGTGCTCTCTCCTTCTGCATCTCCAAGAATTCCTGGTATTGCTCATCCATATTCCGTATGTTTATCTCGTGCAAGGTACCTAGAGAGGCAACAGAGTGGAGGATATTGCCCGGGTCATAGCTGTGGATATGAACCCTTATCGTATTTTTATCACCGACCACAATCAGAGACTGCCCCTTATCCTTCAGTTTTGCCCTGAGCTTATCTGGATTGAGCTTCTCTCCCCTGATCACAAAATTGGTGCAGTATCCGTAGGGTATTTCGGGTTCTAGAACCTGGGGTTTAGCCGTCAGGGGTATGCTGCTGACAATCATCTGGGGCTTGCGGAATCGCATCTGCTCTGCCTCGCCCCTGAGGTAGCGGAGGGCACCGTCCAGAATGGTATACAACCCCTGTCCTCCGGCATCCACCACCCCGGCCTCCTTCAGCACAGGCAAAAGACTGGGGGTGTTGGCTACCGACTCGTTGGCAGTACTAACTACCGTCTCCATAACTGATATTATGTCGTTGTCACCGCTGGCTGCCTGCTCTCGAGCTGCTGCTGAGGCTTCTTTAATTACGGTAAGTATAGTTCCCTCCACGGGATTATTTAGCCCGTCATAAGCCATTGCTGTTGCCTGCAGCAGGGCATCAGCCAGGTCACTGCCAGTGAAGGTTTCCTTCTCATCCAGGCCCTGTGCCAGGCCGCGCCAGATTTGAGATAGGATTACCCCGCTGTTGCCGCGGGCTCCTATCAGTGCCCCTCTGGCTATGGCCTGAGCCACCGCTGATACACTGCGGTCAGGAGAATGATAGGCTTCCTCGATAGAGGAACGCATGGTAAGCAGCATGTTGGTTCCGGTATCTCCATCAGGTACCGGGAAGACATTCAAGGCGTCAATGTCTGAAGCATTCTTCTCTAACCAGTCAGTGGCGGCAGCAAGCATTTCCCTCAAAACTTGTCCGTTGGCGGAATCAACTTGCCTCATTCTTATCCCGTCCTTGCCAAGATTGCTTGGCTGTGATAATATTACGGATGGCATTTTATAGTAAATTTAATCAGCAAGTCAAGGGGAAGACATATTGAAGTGTGATTTGTGTGGTAAGACGCCTCAATTCGGTCACAATGTGAGTCACTCTAAACGCCATACCAATCGGCGCTGGTTGCCTAACATTCACCCGGTTACTATTATTATGGATGGTAAGCCAAAACGGCTCAACCTGTGTACCCGATGCCTGCGCACCCAGCATAAGCTGGCTAAGGCTGCCTAGTTGGCTCCCGGGTGGCGAAGTGGAGCAACCCGAATTTTATTTGTTATACCTGGAATTTACTTTGGCAGATCTCCAAGCCCTTTCGGGACTTCGTAAAGCTCAAGGATAAGCTCATCTATTTGTGCTTGCTCTGCTGAATAATCATAGCCGGGGTTCTTCCTCAGGTTCTCTACAATCTGCTTGGCCAGAGTCTCTATTACCGATTTTGCTTCCTGCGGAGGATATTTGAAGGGCAATCTTCTGATATTGTCTATCTGGAGGCAGTTTGTGGTGTTGAGAATCCCTTTAGCCAGGAAATCATAGAGTCGGCTGTTTAGAAGCCCTAACAGGTACCAGATAGAAATCCCTGGGTTCCTGGCTACGAAGCCTATAGCTTTATTGCTATCCCAGAGGCATCCCTTTGGCATATATCTGGCAGCTAGCCTGCGGCTTACCCCACTGATAACAATACCCTGTTTAAGGAATAGTTCTCCCTTTTTAGGAATATCATATTGCATTATCGCTTCGGGGCTCCAGTCTATAGCCTCTTCTATCTCCCGATAATATTGTTCTTCTCCCCCCTTCTTCAGGTAGGGTCGCCACCTTCCATTCCTAGACAGGAGGTCTCTTGGGATGACCGTCCGCCCTGCCTTGGTAAATCTCTCGGCCAGTTTTGTTCCCTCGACAGCGGCTATGAATTTCCTGTTATTGTGGGTATGTAAACCGATATGCCCTTCCATGACTTCACTAATTGAAGGCAGGGTTGAGAAGAGCCTGACAGCGAATTCATCAATATTTATGGAGACGGGATACCCCTTTATTTCCGGAAAGTAGTGCTGAGGCAGTTGCCTGGTTCCTGGGGGGTTGCAGTATTCTTGCTCGCTTTTTAACCTGTTGACAAAGGTGACCTGGTGCTGGTTGTCAGGAGCCCTTTTTTCTATAACGATGATGCACGGGCTATTGTTTACCCCCTGTCCTGAAAAGAGGTTTCTCGGAGCCAGGATTACCTCGCGGATTCTGTGGTTCTCCAGAAGGAACTGGCGAAGCCTTTGGTGATACCCGATGGTAAGGAAGGTATCGCTGACGATGAAACACAGGATTCCACCCTTTCTTAAAAAACTTAGGCTATGGTAGATAAAGAGGCTGTAGGTATCATAGACTCCAACCTGCTTGAACCGCTTCAAAAGCAGTGCCCTATTGGTGCGGATATAGGGGCTGTGTCTGCTCAGGTAGGGTGGGTTACCGATGACACAATCAAAGAGCTCGGGAAGTTCAGCAGGGTTTTCATTGAGCAGGAAATCGCTAATCTTGTAATTAATGCCGAGCGCTTTGTATACCTTTTCAAGTTTCGGGTTTGTCTCAAAGGCGGTTATCTGTTCGGGCTCGGCTCCTCGCCTCAAGAGTTCCCTGATAAAGATGCCCTCTCCCGCCCCGGGTTCCAGAATCTTTTTCCCGCTGACCTCCCCCAGCTTCCCTGTCATAAACCTTACCGTGTCGGGTGGGGTGGGTACCTCCCCATTATTCATATTAGCCTGCCTCCAGGCTAGCCCTTATCCTGCCTAAGGCTTCCTCCACGGTTTGTTCCGAGTTAAATATGGCTGCCCCGGCTACCAGCACTCTGGCTCCGGCCTGCACCACCTTGGGTGCAGTCTCGGCATTGATGCCACCATCCACCTCTAGCTCGGCGGCTAATCCTCTTCTATCCAGCTCGGCTCTTAATAGGGCTATCTTGTCCAGCGTATCCTCGATTAGGGTTTGCCCGGCAAGACCGGGATTAACTGTCATTACCAGGACCAGGTCAAGTGAGGAGAGAATATTATTTAGCGTGTCTATGGGTGTGCCGGGGTTGAGGGAAACTCCTGCCTTGACATCGGATTCCTTGATTGCCTGCACCGCGCGGTGGATATCGGGACAGGCTTCTATATGAATAGTGATAATGTCAGCCCCCGCCTTAACGAACTGGCTGATCTGGGTCTCCGGGGCTTCAATCATGAGGTGGACATCCAGGGGTAGGTTGGTCCAGCGGCGGATAGCGGCTACAACCTGGGCACCGATGGTTATATTGGGCACGAAGTGCCCGTCCATGACATCTACGTGAATGTAGTCGGCGCCTGCCCTGGTGGCTTCGGCTACCTGCTCGCCGAGGCGGCTGAAATCAGCCGAGAGAATAGACGGGGCCAGTTTGACCCTAGGGCTGCTTTTCACCTTTGATGTCTCCGGCTATCTTTTTAGCGTTCTGCAATGCCTGCTCTACCTGCCTCGGGGCAGTACCACCGATGATATCCCTGGCTGCAATGGATGACTCTACGGTAATGGAGTAGACATCTTCCCCGAACAATGGGGAGAAGCCTTTATATTCAGTGAGGCTGAGTTCGCTGAGCGATTTACCCTTTTCCATAGCATAGCTCACCAGCCTGCCTGTTATGTTATGGGCAGTGCGGAATGGTTCTCCCTTCTTGACCAGATAGTCGGCTAGGTCGGTGGCTAGGATATAACCCTGCTTAACTGCTGGAGCTATATTTTCAGCCTTAACCCGCAGGGTTTTAACCATGCCGGTAAACACTCCCAGCGTGGATAGCAACGTATCTACGGTATCGAAGAGTCCTTCTTTGTCCTCTTGCATATCCCTGTTATAGGATAGGGGTAAACCCTTCATGGTGGTTAGCATGGCCATGAGTTTGCCGTAGACCCGTCCTGTCTTGCCCCTGACCAGTTCGGCGACATCGGGGTTTTTCTTTTGCGGCATGATGCTTGAGCCGGTGGCATAGGCCTCATCCAGTTCAATAAAATCAAGGTTGGCGGAAGACCATAGGATAACCTCTTCAGCCAGTCGGGAGAGGTGCATCATTGCCAGACTGGCTGCCGCTTCATACTCCGCCACAAAGTCCCTGTCCGAGACAGCGTCAATACTGTTTTGACTGAGCTGGCTGAAACCGAGCTCGCGGGCCAGAAACTCCCGGTCAATATTATAGGCTACTCCGGCTAGAGCCCCGCTGCCCAGGGGCATAGTATCGGTGCGCTTCAGGCAGTCTTTGAATCGGTCGACATCCCGCTGGAGCATCTCAAAATAGGCTAGGAGGTGGTGAGCCAGCAGCACCGGCTGGGCTGGCTGCAGGTGGGTATAGCCCGGCATGGCTACACCCTTATTGGCTTCAGCCAGGCTGATTATGGCCTGCTGGAACTTCTTCAAGCCGAGCAAGGTATCGGTTATGGCTTCCTTGGCGAAGAGGCGCAAATCCAGAGCCACCTGGTCGTTCCTGGAACGGGCAGTATGGAGTTTGCCGCCTGTCTCACCTACCTTCTCGATGAGGCGAGCCTCGATGGTCATATGGATGTCCTCCATCTCGGGCTTGAACTGAAGCTTGCTCTGCTCTATCTCCTCTTTAATAGAGGCTAGCCCTTTGTTTATGATTTTGGACTCTTCCTCCGAGATTATGCCTTGCTTCGCCAGCATTTTGGCATGGGCGATGCTGCCGGCAATATCGTAGGGATATAAACGCCAGTCAAAGTGGGTCGAGGCAGTATATTCGGTTACCAATTTATCAGCCGCTTTACTAAAACGACCACGAATATGGCTCATACTAACTCTTCTCCTTTTTGGTATCATGAAGCTCGCCTTTAGTGGTGCCCTGCACCTGAGCCTGAGTTCTGACCGGTAGCCCCCAGATGTGAATGAAGCCGGGGGAGGCGCTCTGGTCAAACTCGTCACCCTTATCATAGGTAGCCAGACCATAGTCATATAGTGAGAACGGTGATTTCCGACCGACTACACTGCAACCTCCCTTGAAGAGCTTGAGTCTCACCGTTCCGGTGACAAAGCGCTGTGAAGATTGCACATAGGCAGCCAAATCTTGCTGCAGTGAGGTGAACCATAGGCCGTTATAGATAAGGTCGGCATACTCCACGGCAACCTTTTGCTTGAACCGTAGTTGCTCCTTGGATAGGGTCATCGCTTCCAGAGCCTGGTGGGCTTGTAGTAGTGTTGTGGCTGCCGGTGCTTCATAAATCTCCCTTGACTTTATCCCTATCAGCCTGTCCTCCAGGTGGTCGATTCTACCTACCCCGTACCCGCCAGCCAGCTCGTTCAGTCGCTGGATTAGATTAACCCCGTCTAGCTTCTGCCCGTCGATAGTAACCGGTATTCCCTGCTCAAAGCCAATCTCCACATAGCCTGGCTTGTCCGGGGTTTCAGCAGGAGACTTGGTCCAGGTGTAGGCATCCTCAGGCGGTTCGACCCACGGGTCTTCCAGTGCCCCGCACTCGATGCTCTTGCCCCACAGGTTCTCATCAATGGAATACGGGCTGGCAGCAGTAATCGGCACGGGAATATCGTAGCGCTGGGCGTAATTAATAGTCTGTTCCCGGTTCATACCCCATTCCCGGGCTGGAGCGACAATCTTGAGGTGGGGAGATATGGCGTTAATACTCACCTCGAACCTTACCTGGTCGTTTCCTTTGCCGGTGCAACCATGAGCTACTGCTGAAGCTCCCTCCTCCCTGGCTGTATCTACCAGCAGTTTGGCCATCAATGGGCGAGATAGGGCTGTAGCCAGCGAGTATTGTCCTTCGTAGATGGCATCTGCCTGTAGAGCAGGAAAGACGAAGTTATTAACAAAAGGCTTCTTGGCGTCCTTCACCAGCGCCTTCGTTGCCCCGACCTTAAGAGCCTTTTGCCTAACGGTCGAAAAATCACGCTCATTGCCTACATCAATGGTAAGGGCAATGACATCCAGATTATACTCCTCTTTGAGCCACTTGATGGCTATTGATGTGTCCAACCCGCCACTGTAGGCTAACACTACTTTATCTGCCACGATGAACCTCCCTATTTAAGCCCAAAATTTTCATCTAAGAAGTCGCTGATTTCAGAACAAACCTCAGGGTACTGCCACCAATAGTCGTGGCCCGGGGCTCCGACGTAGTGGGACGGGGTGCCGAAATCGTCTATCGGCTGAGATAGACCGAACCAGTATCCTAGGTTGCCCCAGAACATAGCCCATAGATTCCCCTGGCTGAACGAATCAGGGATTATACCGTTGCTAGCCATAACCAGTGTCCTGTTCGATGCAGTATTCCCGTGCCAGGGAGGGGGGCCGGTCTGAATAGTATAAACCTGTGGGTTGTTTTCCAGAATAGTCATTACCTTATCGCAGATAGCTATGCCACCGCTATCAGCAGTTATAATAACCTTGAGGTCGGGAATATGATTGGTAAGAAACTCTATCCTGCTGGCTAGGTCCTTAGCCTTGGCCGGATAGCCGCTTATTCTTTCTGTAATCTCATCGAGGCAGCCCAGCCAGCTTCCATCCGTCCGCAGATGCACTAACGATAGTGATAAATAACCTAGACTATCCAGCTCGGCCTCAATACCATTCAGGATACTCCATCCGCTCAGGTAATGCTCTATCATTTTACTTCCCCAGCCACCGGAGTTAAAGACGATAACAAAGTCTTTTTCCTTGGCCTCTGAGTATATTGCCAGCATCTGGTTCATAAAGTCGTTACACTTCTCCTGGCAGTTCCCGAATATCTCTGTAGCCAGCTCGGTGGCATCCTCGGCCACTGATTGCGGTATGGCCGAAAGGTCGGCCACCGGTATGAAACTGCCCTGACTTCCGACCTCATAGGTTACGCCGATTGTTGAATATAAGGCGCTGGCTATAACCATTACCACTGCTATAGGTACTATTACTCTTATACTAACTCTACGAATCTTGTTCCTCATTCCGACCTCTTATTGTATTGCTGGGGCTACCTTGATGGAGATGGCCTGGGTGGCGGTATTCCCATCCGGGTGTAGAGGAGGCAGCGGTGTTATCAACGGAATTAGCATCATAAATATAACGACCGGACTGGCCGTTGGTAGGATTGCCTATTCGGTAACCTGGTTTTTCCATTTAATGCCTAGTCAGCCACGCTGGATAATGCGTTGTCTAAAATGCCTAGTGCCTCATCAACCTCCTTGTTGCTGATAATAAGGGGGGGCATGAAGCGCAGGGCATTGGGCTTCAGTTGGTTAACCAGTAACCCTCTGTCAAGGCAGGCCATTACCACTGGCCGGGCAATATCGCTGCTGAATTCTACGGCTACTAGCAATCCGCGTCCACGCACATCGGTGATGAACTGGAATTTCTGCCTCAGCCCTTCCAGCTTGCTAATTAGATATTGTCCCACTTCTCTGGCATTCCCGGCGATGTCGTTGTCAATGATAAACTTTAGTGTAGCATAACCGGCGGCGCAGGTTAAGGGATTACCGCCGAAGGTGGAGCCGTGTTCCCCTCTGGTGAAGACAGAAGCTCTCTCCTTAGCCAGAATAGCCCCGATTGGCACGCCGCTGGCTAAACCCTTGGCCAGGGTCATTATATCAGGTTCAATGCCGTACTGCTCGTAGGCAAAGAGTGTCCCTGTCCGACCTATACCGGTTTGAATCTCGTCCAGAATAAGTAGAATACCCTTCTGTTCACACCAAGCTCGCACTGCGGCTAGGTAGTCATTGTCAGGCAGGTTGACTCCTCCTTCCCCCTGCAGTGGTTCCAGCATTACGGCGCAGGTTTGGCTGGTGGTGGCTGCCTTTATTGCTTCGATATCGTTATACTCCACATTTATGAACCCGCTGGGTAGTGGAATGTATGGCTGTTGAAACTTGGACTGACCGGTAGATGCTACCATAGCCAGAGTGCGGCCGTGAAAAGACCCCATTGTGGTTATAACCTCGTAGGCTCCCTTCAGGTGGAGCTTACCGTAGCGTCGGGCTAGCTTAACCGCTCCCTCATTAGCCTCGGCTCCGCTGTTGCAAAAGAAGACCTTGTCCAGGCAGCTGTTTTGAACCAGAAGCTCTGCCAGTTGAATCTGAGGAATAGTATAGAACTGGTTTGAGGCCTGAATGAGTGTATGTGCCTGCTTAGCCACAGCCTCGGCGACTGTCGGGTGGCAATGCCCCAGGCTGTCAACTGCCCAGCCGCCGACGAAGTCCAGATATTCACGGTCGTCTTCATCCCATACCCGCGCCCCTTGCCCCCTGACTATGGTTAGGGGCAGGCGTTCTACGGTATTCATAAAATACTTGTGCTCGAGTTCTTGCCATTTGCTCATTTTCACACCCTGTTGCGAGATTATTTATCAACCCCACCCTTGCTAATTGACCTATATAGTTGACATAACTCTAAAAACGAATCAAAGCTAGTCAGCTACGAATCGTTTCCTCATTTTTTAATAATTGTTGTCCCGCCCCCTTTTCCCTCAATCTCCTTGAGTAGGGCGTGTGGCTGCCTGCCATCTATGATGCGGGCGGCTGAGGCATTGGACAGGGCTCTCAGGCAGGCTTTAATCTTGGGAATCATTCCTGCTGAAGCCACCCCCGAGGTTAACAGAGCTTCAGCCTCATCGGGTGATAACCGGGTTAGCATCTCGCCCGAGTGGTCGCGGATACCAGCCACATCCGTTAGAAAGATGAGTCTTTCAGCACCGATAGTGGCGGCTATTTCACCGGCCACGGTGTCCCCGTTGACATTGAGCATAGGTGGGGTATTATCTGGCTTGTCGAATGAATGAAGGCTCACCGGGGCGACTACCGGAATAAAACCCGCCTGTAACAGGGCCTCAAGGGGAGCGATGTCTACCTTGACTATGGTGCCAACATAACCCAGCTCTTTATCCCTTATCTTGCTTTGAATAAGGGCTCCGTCGATGCCACTGATACCCACCGCCCGTCCCCCCAGGCTGTTGATAGCGGCTACAATTTCCTTGTTGACCAGGCCTCCGAGCACGGCGGTTACCATCTCAAGAGCTACCTTGTCGGTTACCCGCTCGCCGTGAACAAAACTGGTGGGAACCTGTTGCCTGGTCAGCCACTCGGTTACCACCTTAGCCCCGCCATGTACTATCACCAATGATTTACCCTGCTGCTGGAGCTTGGCTATGTCCTCAATAATAGTGTCGTGACTGCCTAGGGTAGCTCCACCGAGCTTAATTACGATAGCCTTGTTCAACTTAGTTCCTGCTCCTTTAATAGACTGGCTCAGGTTGTGTACTGGCTGTTAATGGTTACATACTCCTCGGACAGGTCGCAACCCCAGGCAGTAGCGGTGGCCGTGCCCAGGTTGATATTCAGGCTTATGGGCACCTCGGTCTTCTCTAGTATTCGGACTGCACTCTGCTTGTTAAAGGACAGGGGTCTCCCCTTTCTCACCAGACAAATGTCTCCGAGGTAGAGGTCAATCTTTGACTCTACTACTTCCACCCCGCTCCGTCCCACTGCGGCTATAATTCGCCCCCAGTTGGGGTCGCTGCCGTGCACCGCTGCCTTTACCAGAGGTGAGCCTACTACTGTTATAGCGGCTAATCTGGCCTCGGCGATGCTTGGTGCTCCATTAACGGTAACCTCAATGAGCTTGGTAGCTCCCTCACCGTCACTGGCAATAGATTTGGCTAGGTATGTGCAAACCTTGTCCAGAGCCTGTTGAAACCCATCAGCTTGTCGGTTATCTTGTGAGAAGGGCTCCTTTTCTGTTGCCAGTCCGTTGGCCATTATCAGCACCATATCGTTGGGGCTGGTATCCCCGTCAACTGAGATCATATTGAAGGATATGTCTACCGCTTTTTTCAATGCCACCTTGAGGAAGTCTGGCGCTACAGCAGCATCGGTGGTCAGGAAGCAAAGCATGGTCGCCAGTTTAGGGTGGATCATTCCTGAGCCTTTGGCTACTCCACCAATGGTGAAATTGTTTCCATCAATCCTCACAGCTACGGCTGTTTCTTTAGGAACAGTGTCAGTGGTTAGTATGGCCTTTGCTAGCTCATGACCGCCATCAACAGAAAGGACAATTCGTTCTATACCGGCTCTTATGAGCTCCATCGGTAGCGGTTGGCCGATTACCCCGGTACTGCTTACCAGAACATCCTCGGGGGAGAGCCCCGTGCTCTTAGCGGCAAGCCTTGCCATCTCAGTAGCGTCCGCCAGGCCCTGCTCACCGGTGCTGGCATTGGCACAGCCGCTGTTTACCACTACTGCCATTGCCTTCCTGCTTTGTAGTTGCTGCCGGCACAGAACTATCGGGGCTGCTTTAATCCGGTTGGTGGTAAATACAGCTGCAGCCACGGCTGGCGCTTGGGATGAGAGGATGCCAAGGTCTAAATCGTGCTTAGCTTTCTTGTTTATCCCGGCGTAGGTGGCACCAGCATAAAACCCCTTAGGCGAGGTAACTGTCCCGTTGGGAATAAACTTGATTTTGGTTTCCATTACCAAAACTATATCATACTGGACATAAAAGGTGAAGGTAGCCTTTTACGTGATAATCCGGGGTATTTTTGGCTCCTACAGCCCGCGGACGGACATAATTTTGCGTAATTGCATACTATTTTCTTGATTTTAGCAATAACTTGTGTTAAAATAATCTTAGTTAGCCCGTTTTATCCAGAGCGAAGCTCCGTGTGCTGCGTGAGGCCTGTGTGGAAGCGATGAGGATGCATATGGAATCACGGGTGTGAGGGCGCTGGAATTGGGTTCACCCCGGTCGGCAAGACCGGGAGCAGCGTTGATCAGGATGCTGTAGTGGGTTCGACTCTCGTTTGCCCTCTCTGTTGTAATGAGTCTGTGCGCTTGTTACCCAGCCTGTTGTGCATAGCAGTTAGATAGGTGCGGGCACGGCTACAGAAGTATAAAATTAAAGGGAGAGATAATGTAGACTATCCGGAAGCCGGCGGGTTTGCTGTGGACTAGTTGTTTAAGACTTCGGAATGTTGTGATATCTATCCCAGAGGAGATGCCATGATTACGCTGACAATAGACGGAAAACAGATTAGCGTTCCAGAAGGAACTACAATTATGAAAGCGGCGGAACAACTGCATGTCTATATCCCGCATTTGTGCTATCTGGAAGGGCTGGAAGCCGACGCCTCATGCGGCTTATGTGTGGTGGAGGTTGAGGGTGAACGGAACCTGACCCGATCTTGTGCCAGGCTTGCCGCTGAAGGCATGAAGATAAAGACTAACACGCCGAAGATACGCAGGTACCGGCGTATGCTTGTTGAACTACTTCTTGCCAACCACCCGGTGGACTGCTTTACCTGCGAGAGAAATCAGACCTGTGAACTGCTAAAGCTGTCTTACGAACTGGGGGTTAGCAATATCCATGTTGACAGGGCTCCCGTTCATAGGGATATTGATGACTCCAGTGTAGCCATAGTAAGGGATAGCAGTAAGTGCGTTCTCTGCGGGCGCTGCATCCAGGTCTGTGAGAAAGTACAGTCGGTCAATGCGATTGATTATATTAACCGCGGCGAAAGAATGAAGGTCGCTCCTGCTGCTGGACTGCCTCTTGGAAGTACTCAGTGTGTCAACTGCGGCCAGTGCATCCACGTTTGCCCGGTTGGTGCTATCCGTGAGCAGACCTGCGTTGATGATGTCTGGGAGGCGATAGCCGATCCGACCAAGCATGTCGTTGTGCAGGAAGCACCGGCGGTGAGAGTTGCCTTGGGTGAGGATCTTGGCCTGTCGGTAGGCACCTTGGTTACTGGGAGGATGCATGCGGTTCTGAGGAAACTTGGCTTCGACGCTGTTTTTGACACCAACTTCTCTGCTGATCTCACTATTATGGAAGAAGGCAGTGAGCTGGTGAAGAGAGTCACTGGTAATGGAATTTTGCCTCAATTCACTTCCTGTTGCCCCGCCTGGATAAAATTCGCTGAGCACTTTTACCAGGAGCTGTTGCCCCACATTTCCACATGTAAGTCCCCGCAGCAGATGTTCGGTGCTTTAACCAAGACATATTACGCTGAAGAAGCCGGTATTGATCCGGCTAGCATTGTTTCGGTTTCTATTATGCCCTGCACCGCCAAGAAGTATGAGGCTCAGAGACCAGAGATGAATGATAGCGGCTACCGTGATGTTGATTACGTTCTGACGACGCGGGAGTTAAGCCGTATGATTAAGCAGGCTGGCATAGATTTTGCCAATTTGCCTGATGAAAAGCAGGATGACCTGATGGGCGTTTACACCGGTGCTGGTACTATCTTTGGTGTCACAGGTGGTGTGATGGAGGCGGCTCTCAGGTCTGGCTATAAGCTGATAACCGGTCGTGAAGTGGACAGGGTTGACCTGGAGCCGGTAAGAGGTATGGAGGATATCAGGGAAGCTACGGTAGATATCGACGGGCTCAAGCTAAATGTGGCCATAGTCTATGGCCTCGCCGCTGCCCGTAAGCTCATTGAAGAGGTGAAGGCTGGTAAGTCCAAATATCACTTCATTGAGATTATGGCCTGCCCCGGTGGTTGCGTTGGTGGTGGCGGCCAGCCGTTGGGCTTCAGTCTCAGTGAGAGGGCGAAGCGTGGTGATTCCCTCTATGCGGAGGATAAGGCTCTGCCTTTGAGGCGTTCCCATGAAAACCCGGCTATTATCAAGGTCTACGAGGATTATCTCGGCGAGCCATTGGGACACAAGTCCCACAAGCTGCTTCACACCACTTATACACCGAGGCATCTGGATGTTCTCTCGTATACCAGTGGGACAGTGATTGATAAGGTTTTATCTTAAAAAATATAGTCAAATCCATTGGCGTAAGGAGTAGGATATGGGCATAGGTACAGAACAGGTGTGTGGCCAGGTGCAGGGCGAGGGCGTATTGCCTGTTGTTAAAGGCCGGGAATTCCTTATTGATGAGGATTTGGCCCAGAGGATACGCGGGATTATTACTGGTAATCTTGCCAGCGTCGGAGCCCCCATCCGTATACTTCAGGAAGTGCAAAAGGTTGTCGGCTATCTACCAATTCCCGTTCTACAGCTTATCTCCATTGAGACCAGGATGCCGGTAGCCAAGCTTTACGGGCTTGCGACGTTCTACAGCTTCTTTGACCTCTCGCCCAAGGGTGAACATACGATTCAGGTCTGCCTCGGCACCGCCTGCTTCGTAAGAGGTGGCCAGAAGATTCTGGACGCACTGGAGAGGGACTTCAACCTTTTGCCGGGTACCATGACGGAGGATGGCAAGTTCTCCCTGCAAACGGTGCGCTGCCTAGGGGCTTGCGGGCTTTCGCCGGTAGTTGCCATAGACGGTGAGATATTCGGCAAGATGAGGGTGAACAAGTTGAAGGACCTGCTCAGCAAATATAAATAAAGTGAGAAGGCGGATATCGATGAGTACGCAGATTACCTCGGCAATTGATTTCCAAGAACTGGTCAATAAATCCAAGGCGAAGATGGCCGAACTGGAAGGTAAGACTCAGGTCAAGGTTCATCTTGGCACATGTGGTATTTCCGCTGGTGCCCAGGAGGTTCTGGCAGCCTTTGATACCGAAGTCGCTGTCCTGGGGCGGACAGATATTGCCGTTCTGAAAGCCGGCTGTATCGGTCTTTGCGGTCGCGAGCCTGTGGTGACGGTAGTTGCCCCGGGTAAGGAAAAGGTTATCTACGCTGAAGTTACCCCTGAAACGGTCGCCCGGATTGTGAAAGAGCACCTCGTCGGTAATAAGGTGGTTGCAGATTTTGCCTTGAATCTTAATGACCTCTACTTCAGATTACAGGAAGTGCGCATAATGGCTAACCAGGATCTTGACCCGACGGATATAGAGCAATATATCGCTCGCGGTGGCTATCAGGCCTTGCACAAGGCTCTCACCAAGATGAAACCGAAGGATATCATCGCAGAGTTGGAGAAATCTGGTCTCCGCGGGCGCGGTGGTGCTGGCTTCCCCACCTGCCGCAAGTGGTCAATGGTGAGCGCTTCCCAGTCCGATGAGAAGTATGTGGTCTGCAATGGGGACGAGGGCGACCCCGGTGCTTATATGAACCGGGCTGTCCTTGAAGGCAACCCGCATGCCATTATCGAGGGCATGGCCATTAGTGCTATCGCCATCGGTAATGTCAGGAAGGGTTGTGCCTATATCCGAGCCGAATACCCGCTGGCTATTGAAAACCTTCAAAGAGCTATTGACCAGGCTAAGGAATGTGGTCTGCTGGGAGACAACATCCTCGGCAGTGGTTTTTCGTTTGATATTGATATATTCCCCGGAGCTGGTGCCTTTGTCTGTGGTGAAGAGACAGCTCTTCTCACCTCCATCGAGGGTAAAAGAGGTAACCCTCATCAGAGACCACCCTTCCCTGCCAATGTTGGTGGTGGCGTATTTGGCCAGCCGACAACGCTTAACAACGTGGAGACCTGGGCGAATATTCCCCTGATTATCCGCAATGGGGCCGAATGGTTCTCCAGCGTTGGTAATGAGACCAGCAAGGGCACAAAAGTCCTCTGTCTGGTAGGCAATGTGAAGAACAACGGTCTGATAGAAGTGCCGCTGGGTATATCCCTCGGTACGCTGATTTTTGATATCGGTGGTGGCACGACTAGTGGTAAGGCCTTCAAGGGCGTACAGATTGGTGGCCCTTCCGGTGGTGTGATTTCCCGTGAGCACCTCAACACCCCGATTGATTATGAATCCATAGGCAAGCTCGGTGCCATTATGGGCTCGGGTGGCGTAGTTGTTCTCGATGAGGACACCTGCATGGTCGAGTTCGCCCGTTTCTTCCTCGGTTTCACCAAGGATGAGTCCTGTGGCAAATGTATTGCCTGCCGCGAAGGCACCTCCAGGATGTATGACATCCTCACCAGGATAACCAGCGGTGAGGGTAGCCTTAAAGACATTGACCTGCTGCAGGAGCTGGGTGAGATTATCAAGGGCACGTCGCTTTGCGGTTTGGGGCAGACGGCGCCTAACCCGGTGCTATCTACCCTGAAGTATTTTAGGGATGAATATATCGAGCATGTAGCTCAGAAAGAGTGCAGGGCTTCCGTCTGCCAGGCTCTTTTTAGAGCCCCCTGCCAGAATGCCTGCCCTGCGGGGCTGGATGTCCCCGGCTACGTGGCTCTGATTAAGAGCGGTGAGTTTGAGAAGGCTTACCATTTAATTATGCAGAAGGTACCCTTACCGCTTTCCGTGGGCCGTGTCTGCCCCCACTTCCCCCACTTCTGCGAGGGCAAGTGCCAGCGCTCCCAGATAGATGAGGCTGTATCTATCCGACACCTGAAGCGGTTCGTCGGTGATTATGCCTACGAGAATAATCTCAGCTATACTCCGGAGATTATCAAGGTCAGAGACCGGAAGGTTGCCATCATCGGTTCTGGCCCCGGTGGTCTGGCTGCTGCTTGGGACCTGGCGTTGGCTGGTTACGAGGTAACCATCTTCGAGGCTCAGCCTGTGGCTGGCGGCATGCTGGCTCTGGGCATACCGGAATACCGCTTGCCCAAGGCTGCTCTGGCCTGGGAAATTGATAACATTAAGAAGCTCGGCGTGGAGATCAAGCTCGGTGAGAAGGTTGACGATTACGCTGCCCTTCTTGACCAGGGCTACTCGGCTGTTCTGCTCGCCGTCGGCGCCCAGAGGGGCAACAAGATGAATATCCCTGGTGAGGAGCTCGCTGGGGTTATAGACGCCGTTGATTTTCTCAGGGGTGTCAATCTCAACCAGATAACCGGGAAGGGTGAGAAGCCTTCGGTAGCCGGTAAGGATGTGGTTGTGGTTGGTGGTGGCAACTCTGCCATCGATGCTGCCAGGGTTGCCCTGCGCGAAGGGGCAGCCAAGGTTACCATTGTCTACCGGCGCGAGAGGAAGGACATGCCGGCTGACACTGAGGAAATCAAAGATGCCGAAAAAGAGGGCATCGTCATCAGTGTTCTGACCAATCCTGTAGCTATTGAGGGCTCCGGCAAGGTAAGTAGCGTCAGATGTGCCAGGATGAACCTTGTCGACTTTGATAAAGACGGTCGCAAGAGGCCACAGCCCACCGGAGAAGAGATAACCATAAAGACCGACTACGTTATTACCGCCGTCGGCCAGCAGGTTGACTCGTCAGGCTTTGACTTGGCACTGACCTCGCAAGGCACGGTCTCTACCGACCAGGACCTCCGGACGGGAAAGAAGGGCGTCTTTGCCTGTGGCGATGCTGCCAATATGGCGGGCACGGTTATCGAAGCAGTTGCCTCCGGGCAAAGGGCTGCCATGTCGGTGCGGCGCTACCTTGAGGGCGAGTTTGAATCGTCTATCGACAGCATCGGATATGAGAAGATAACCTACACAAATGTCGTGCCGACTGAAGAGGAAACCAAGGAAAAAGCTAGGATAAAGATTGAGAGTAACCCAGTAGAGAAGTGCAAGAACTCATACCTGGAAGTGATGTGCCCCTACTCTGCATCTCAGGCAGTAGAAGAGGCTTCCAGGTGTTTGCGATGCGATCTCTCCGTGGAATAGTGAGGACTAGGAAAGGAGCAGAATAATGATGGAAAGACGTTCAGCTTTAGCCCTAAATCCGGTGAAGGCCATAGCTTTCCCGCTGTTGCTCGGCTGTGCCATTGCCGCGCCGCTCCTCGGCAACCAGTTCGTTACGGGAACCATAGTCAATGCGACCCTGTTCATTGCCACCGCAATGTTCGGTGTTAGCTATGGTATGATGATTGCCATCATACCCAGTGCCTTTGCCTTGGCCGTCGGTCTACTGCCCTCGGTGCTGGCGCCGATGATACCCTTTATCATTTTCGGCAATGCTGTTCTCATAGTAATCTTCGGTGGCTGGAAGAAGGAAGGGTGGTACTGGCCGCGCATGATAGCTGCCGGTGTCGTTAAATTCGCCTTGATTTACTCCGCAAGCCTGCTGGTGACCAAATGGATTGTTAACGAGGCAATGGCTGCGAATGTAGCGGTGATGATGAGCTGGCCACAGCTGGTCACGGCTATTTGTGGTGGCATCCTTGCCTTCGGTATCCTCAAGCTCAGGAAGAGGTCGTTCTAGGCACCCTGTTATCTATCAGACTGTGACCTGTCGTCGGTAGTTATGACGGGTCTGAGGGTTGCTGCTGTCAGAGGGTATTCGTGAACTACCTGATATCACGGGTTCTGCTGGATGTCTTTCATGCTGTGTTATGCCAGTGGTCTTATCGTGGTGGGTTAAAAATCTGGCTGCCGAGCCTGGATTCGAACCAGGGCTAAGGGATTCAAAGTCCCCCGTGCTACCGCTACACAACTCGGCATTTTATAGATTGTGGTGCCGAAGGTCGGGCTCGAACCGACACGGAGGTTGCCCTCCAACA
>DAOUMH010000035.1:0-3734 GCA_034411815.1 Dehalococcoidales bacterium
TACTCTGGCGCCGTGAAGGACAACGATAACTAGGGCTAACAGGTCTCGCAGGGCAACCAGTTCCAGGTGCTTGAATTTACAGCCTGCCGGTTTGGGCGTGGTAACCACCGCCAGGTTTTGAGCCAGTTGAGATATGACTGTTGCTGCCAGGCGTAGCCACTCTGCCAGGTTTCTCTCCACCTGATGGAAAAGATGGCCTATCAGGCGCTGCTCGGCTAGAGGGAGCTTTAGGTCGGTCAGGCACTCTACATAATATCGGTAGCCCTTATCCGAGGGTATGCCCCCGGCCGAGGGATGGAGACGGGTAATGTAGCCCTCCCGTTCCAGGAGTGCCATCTCGTTACGGATGGTAGCCGCACTTACCCCTAGGTCGCAATCGCCGATTATGCTCTGCGATGGCACCGGTATCGCTCGGCTGATATACTGTTCCACTATAGACCTGAGTATGGTTTCTGTCCTGGGAAGTAGCATCTCACCTCTACATTAGCAGTCTAGGCTTGAGACTGCTAATTACTATTTAACTTACCATCTATCGTTATCACTTGTCAAGACTTTGAAGGCTCTTTGCCTTTTGTCAGTAAGGAATCCTTTCTGTCCGCAAAAAGGCAGTCTCGTGTCTTGAAGTGCTTGCTCTTGCCACTTTGATGAATTATATTTGGTGAATTATACTGGGTATTGGGTAGGTATACCTGACAATCAGGCAGTTACTGGCAGTGCTGGAGAGATGTCGCTAGACTTAACTAAGGTAGCTTCGCAGGTTTGGGGGATGGTCACCAGGCTTAGGGCCGGTGGTGAGGAGAGGCAGGAGCGCCTAAAAAATGCCCTGGAAGCCCTCCACGGTAGGGCTGGTGAACTTGATTCTTTGAAGAGGAAGCTTGCCTCCAGCAAAGACAAGACTACCTGGTTGGTGGCTGGTTTGGTGGATGGGCTTGACCGGCACTATAGTGTATTATCCCTCCCTGCCGAGTTTACTGTCTTAGCTACCGATGGTTCCCACATTGGTGTTGACCGGCATAGGTCGACAAGGTGTTATCTGATCAACATCGGGAGTGTTGTTCTTCATTACGGTGTTCAGCCTACTGCTGCCCTTGATAGCTCTCCCTGCCTGTATGCCGGAGATGAAGACCTGGTTATAGCCCCGGCTGGCGTTGATAAGGGGCGTGAGCAGTTGGTAGAGGGTGCTCTGCTGGATATTAAGCGTGGTGTAGAGGAGTGTCGTCATTTGGCTGAGCTTACAGCAGGACTGCCGGCGGGTGGCTCTGTTCTGGCACTGCTTGATGGTTCACTCATTCTCTGGGGCTTAATGAGTAAGGATTACCCCGAGTTTGTTACCGAGGCACTGCTGAAGCGGGGGTTTTTGAGCCATCTTGATGACATAAGAAAGCTTGGTAGGGACAGGAGGCTTGCTCTGGCCAGCTATATCAGCTTTCCTCGTAGCACAGATGTCGTCAATGTCCTGCGTGTAGCCCTGTGTCCTGGAGAGATTGTTGACACCGACCGCTGCTCGGCTTGTAGGACGAGGGAGTGCGAGACAGTGGCTGGGGTCCAGGATAGAGAGTTGTTTTTTAGCTTGCTGGATCCGGGAGAGAGGTCGGCGCTGTTTATCAGCCAGTCGTCAGTGGTTCAGAAGCACTATGGAGAGCACCAGGTCTACTTCTTCTATCTCAGGGTGGGTGATGAGGTAGCCAGGGTGGAGATTCCACAATGGGTGGCAAGGGACGAGCACCTGCTTAATCTGGTTCATCCCTTGGTTTTAGACCAGTGCCGTCGGGGGCAAGGGTACCCGGTGGCATTGAGCGAGGCCCATGAGCAGGCGGTGGTAACCGGAGCTGATAGAGATAACTTCTGGCAGTTGGTGGAGTCCTCTCTGATGGAGGAAGGTCTATCCACTCTTGGCTCAGCCAAGAGCCTTAGCAAAAGAACAAGGTGGGTTTAGGGGAATTTAGGCGACCTTTTATTCCTTCCCCTATATTAATGGGGTAAATTAAGGAAGTAATTAGGAGGCTGGAAATGGAAATAAGGTGGTGGCACTGGTTCTTGCTGTTCTTGGGTTGTGTGATGCTTATTGGCGGTATTGTCTATGCACTTGTCTCAGGGCAGCTGGCTGGCTAGCTAGAGCGTTTAATTATGGGTGGTTGGGGGTGGAAACTGAGAAAGCAGTAGAGTTGTTTGAGTTTGACTAAGGGGACGCATTTTACTCGCTTCGTTAGGGCTAATTAGCTGATTTGAATAGGAGGAAAAGATGGGAACCAAGGGAAGAAAGAATGTGAAAAAGGCCAAGCAAAAGGGGAAAAAGGAAGAGAAGAAATAGAAGAGGGGAGAGCCAAAGAGAGGCTTAGCCTGTCTTTGTATAAATTCCCCTCCCCCCTTGGTAAGGGGGAAGGGGATAAAAGGGGATAGGGTTACCTGATTGAAAATCCTAGTTAAGGGAGGCTTTTCTTTGAGCCTCTTTCATCTTCTGTTCGGCTTCTGTCATAAGTTTAACGATTCGGAAGACGTTCTTGGCTTTGCCGGTTATGATAAAATTCTTCATAGCTTACCTCTTTCCCTGTCTTATTCAAGAACTATCCTTATGTTCTGAATTTAGCATGCAAACATAAAGATAGGGATAAAAATGGTAAACATTTCGTAAAGGTTTTATTAAAGTTTCATAAAATTACATAATTTGTTGTAAAATAGCAGCGGTGAGGGAAATTAAGGATGGATAAAGAGCAGAGGGCGGGTGAGGTTATTGAAGCCAGCACCACCGATTTTGTTGCCCAGTGCTATGAGCTTTATCAGTCACCACCTCTGGGCAGTCTGGTGAAGACCAGAGATTTGCCCCTGGAGCTGTATGGCATAGTCTACGGTGCTACCACCGCCAGTCTTGAGCCCGGTCGGCGCCCCATTGCCAGAGGTAAGGATGAGGCTACTGAGGAGGAGGTTTTCCGGTCAAACCCTCAGCTTCTGAAGCTGCTTCGCAGCGAATTTAGTGTTTTGGTAATCGGGCACAAGCAGGGTGATAGTTTATATCGCTACCTTCCCCCTAAGCCGGCCCGAATCCATGGTTTTGTCTACCTGTGTAGCCCCGACGAGGTTCGGGAGTTCAGCCAGTCCTTTGATTTTCTCAACCTGTTGCTCAGTGCTCATCTGCCGGTTTCAGCTGATGAGCTTATTGCTGCCTGTCTGCGGCTGATGTGCCAGGTACAGGAAGACCGCCACGCCTTTTTGGTGAAGGCAGGTAAGGAGCTGGCCATATTGCTCGGCGGTGAGCTTAACCATCTGAAGGCTATTCTGGGGAGGATAAAGGAATGAGCCAGGAAGATATCCGGAGACTGGGGATTGTCGTCTCCGGCTCGTTAAACAAGGGGGTGGAGGTCAGGCTGGATGGCTCCGCATCGGTTGAGGATATGGCGGTGGGGCGCTATGTAACAATTGAGGGGAAGAAACAGCGCTTCTTCGGTATGATAACCGATGTCAGCCTGGGGGTGGTAGACCAGAGGTTTACCCTGACTCCCCCCGATGTTTCTGACCCGTTTATGGCCGAGGTGCTGGCTGGCACCAGTACCTATGGGACACTCCATGTTCTGCCTATGCTTACCATTGGTGGTGATGTCGCCAGCTTGCTTGAGGGGCCTCAACCGGTTAAGACGGTGCCCAGCCACTTCTCGGTAGTAAATCTGGCATCGCAGTCGGATGTAGAGCTGGTCTTCGGCAGTGAGGACGAGAGGCGGTTCTATATCGGCACGCCGCTG